>JAJYOI010000103.1 GCA_021796275.1 Bacteroidota bacterium | reverse complement strand
ACGGATTGGCAAAGATGAACTGGTTGCTCAGCACCACAATGCTTTTGAATACTTCCAGCGACTCCGCATTGAGGTCATCGTCAAGGTGGCTGTACATCGTGCGCGCTGCAACTTCGTACAACAGGAAAAACATCACCGCAATGATCACGCCGGTGGTGATAACGTAGTACGTCGCAATTCTGTCGCGCAGGCTCATGGTCATGGTTGATCGCGCATCACATACCCGACCCCCCGCACCGTTTCGATGAGATGCATCCCTCCGCCGGCGCCAAGTTTCCGGCGAAGATAGTTTATGTACACGTCAATCACCGACGTATCGGCATCAAAATGAATATCCCACACATGTTCGATGATCCGCGTGCGGGTACAGACTTTTCCTTTGTTGCGCATCAAAAATTCAAGCAAGGAAAATTCTTTCGGCGTCATTGAAATTACTTTGCCGCCGCGCGTCACTTGATGAGTCTCCGGATCGAGAACAATATCGTTGCACATCAGCATCGTGCCGCCGTTCTCTTTAGCGCGGAGCTGAACGCGGATGCGGGCAAGGAGCTCTTCGAACTCGAACGGCTTTTTAATATAATCGTTCGCCCCCGCGCCCAGCCCGAACACGGTATCGTCAACTGTATCTTTTGCCGTCAGAAAAATGATCGGCACCGTCGTATTCGTCAGCCGGACACGGCGGCAGATCTCGATGCCGCTCACTCCCGGCACCATCCAGTCGAGCAGCAGGCAGTCGTACTCGTTCGTCTGGGCAAATTCCAATCCGAGATTTCCGTTGGGAACAACATCAACGGCAAATCCCTCTTCCTCTAATCCTTGTTTAATGAAGTTTGCGATCCCCTTCTCGTCTTCGACAAAGAGAATTCTCATAGGTGGTCAGTCTGTGTCTACGTTGTTCTGCCCGGAATCTTCCTGCATCTGTGTTTCGGCGGCGGGAGCCGTATCAATCTGCAGGCGCACACCGGCGGCATGCCGGTACACCAATTGCCCGCCGAGATGCCCTGTCCGAACAATGGAGAGTGCGCCGAGAAGAAATAAAAAGACCGAAATCCATTGTAAAACTCCCTTGAATTTTTTCAGCGCTACCAGCACGATGCGTACCACACTTACAATGATCATGGTCCAGAGCGTCAGGGTTGCGGCAGATTCATGTGTTTCCAGCGCGTACTTCAAGCTCCCCGCTTCAATTAATCCTTCACTGGCGAAATTTCCTGAAAAATATGCCGCTATCACTCCAAGTGTGCCGGTGATCAAAAGATAAAATCCGGCACGCGAATAAAATTCTTTCTTCAGAATTGCTCCCGTAATATCCGCAATAAGGCCGACAATTAAAAGAGCGATGGGAAAATGTATGATAAGGGGATGAAGCGTGGTAAGATCGAACATACTGCCTCCTGTTTTTGATGAATGGATCGAAATGATACTTATTGCAGGGGCAATATATCTACGGCTCTCTTAAGCGCATCTAAAAAGTTTCTTAGAAATTGCTTAAAGAAATACTGTAATAACTCCGCCGCTTCGCAGTCGCAGGCTAAAAAAGTAAACGGATTCCCCTCCCATCGTTCATTGATTGAAACGGAAATTAGTGCTATCTTACCCACCAAGGTGAAGACAGTCTCTGTTGTACTATGATAAAAACACATTTCTCTTTTTGCCATTTCATTCTTAGTTGCGTCCTCCTGTTCTCCGTCGCCGCCGCGCAGGACACGAAAGAGAACGCCGATCTGAAACTTGCCGTGAATTTGTACAACGACAAGTTGTACGATCTCGCGCTCGAGCAGTTCAAACAATTCGTTTCAACATACCCCGCCAGTCCGCAAAGTATTGATGCAAAATTTTACATCGCACAAACCTACCAGGTGCTGGGAAAGTTCGATGAAGCGCGCGCGGCATTTCAGAACTTTGCGCTCACCTATTCCGACAATGCAAAAGCTCCGGATGCATGGTGGAACGTCGGCGAACTGTTCGCAAAGCAGAAAGACTATGCCAATGCCGCATCGTCGTTCGAGCGCATCAAAGTCTTTCAGCCGAAAAGCAAAATTGCACCGAAAGCTCTTCTCAAAGCCGGCGAGTATTTTGAAAAAGCGTCCGACCTTGAAGATGCCAAGCGCACATTGACGTCACTCTTCACCGACTACCCGACAAACGAACTTGCTCCTGAAGCGCATCTGCGCCTCGGCCAAATATTTTTTCACGAAGGGAATCTCATCTCCGCGCGGAAAGAATTGACGCTGGCACGCGAAGCCGGCGCAACGAAAGAACTAAGGGCGGCAATCATCATACAGCTTGGCAAACTCTCTGAAGCGGAAGACAATCAGGCGGATGCTGAAAATCTTTACCGCTCCGTCATTGAGACAAAGCAAAAGGGACCGATCTCCACTTCTTCGGCTCAGGCGCGGCTTTTGCTCGGCGAGTTGCTTCATTCAACCGGACGCAGCGATGATGCCGTTGCACAGTTCACTGCGTTGGTTGCGGATTCGGCAGCGCTGTCACGAGATATTCTTCAGCGTGCGCTGTTCGAGCGCGGAAAGATTTCCTATGAAAACAAGGAATATAAATCAGCGGCGACCGCATTTGACCGCTCGCTTGAGTATCCCGTTGATTCTTCACTTATCATCCCGGCACGGCTTCAACTCGGCGAAAGCTTCACTGCACTGAAAGAATACCGCCGTGCGCTGAACGCCTATGCGCCGATCATTGCTCTTCCGTACGCAACACCTGAAAAACGCATCGCGCTCATCCGGTCTGCGCTGGCTTCAATCAAGTTGAAAGAATTTTCGACCGCCGCAAAATCGTTCTCGCAATTTCTGGCAGAATTTCCATCCGACAAAGAAGTCCCCGATGTGCTGTTCCGAACTGCCGAAGTGTACCGTGTTTTTCTGAACGACGGTCAAAGGTCGGCGGAATTGTACAAAGAATTTTTGCTGAAGTATGAAGACAACAAAAATGTTGACGATGCAGAATTCGGCCTCGGCAAAGCGTGCGAGCTGACGCAGGACAATGCAGAGGCGATGAAAGCATACGACAAAATAGTTGCTCAGTACACATCAAGCCCGCTATACATCCGCGCAAAAGAGCGCGAACAGTTCCTGCAGAATTATCACACACCCGACCGCCAAAAAGGAATCGAGCAGCTTGCGCTGCTGATCGGCGATTTGATTCTGGAGAAACCGCGCGCTGAATTGGCGATGCGTCTCGGAGATATTTACTTCAACATTCTGCTCGACTATAAGCAGGCAGAATTGCAGTATCAGAAAGTGGAAAGCGTCAGCACCGATTCCACCATACGCGAAGAAGCGGCATACAAACGCACACAAGCCATGGTGAAGCAGGCAGAACGTGATTCAACGTGGCTACCGCAGGCAAAGGCGGCTCTCGGAAATTTTGTCTCGCATTATCCTTCAGGAAATTCTGCGCAAAAAGCGGCGTTTGATCTCTTCTCTCTCCAGATTGACGGAACCGACGCTTCAAGCCGGATTGATCTCAGCAAACAATTTCTCCGCAATTATCCTGAGTCGCCGTTCGTGCCGAATATTTTGCTGGTGCTTGGCAATGCGTACCGCGATAAAGGATTAGTGGATGCTTCGATTCAAACATACAAATTGCTTGTCACAATGTTCCCGCTTCACAACGACGCACCGGAAGCAACAGCGATGCTGGGTATTCAACTTGCACACATCGGACGCAGCGACACTGCTGCAATTGTGATGAACGATTATCTTCAATCCAATCCGAACGGAGAATTTGCAGCAAACGTGTTGTATGAAAAAGGCATGCTCAGCATGCGGGATGAAAAAGCAGACGCTGCTGTTGCTGCCTTTGAAGAATTGCGGACAAAATTCTTCTACACGGATTTCGCCGATAAGTGTCTTGATGCTCTCGCGCAAAGTTATCAAAAACTGAACGCGTTTGACAAAGCCGTCGCATTGTATCAGGAACAACTTCAGGAACTCCGCTCGCCGCTGCACGAGAATCCGAAAGCTGTTACGGCAACCGTACTTAAGCTTGCGCAGACGTACGATGCCGCCAACGATACGATCAATGCAAAAAAATATTACACCGAATATCTTTCAGATGAAACGACGCCGGACAATGCCTCGACAGCATATTATCGCCTGGCATTGTTCGAAGAACGTAGCGGCAATTCCGATGCCGCACTTCATCATTTAGAGAACTCAGTTGCGGCGCTCCGTTCAGCGGCAAATACTGCGGACCTTGCGGCACTCTATTTTTCGAACGAGAAATATGCACAGTCGATTCAAGAGTACGCTGCGCTGCAAAAACTTTCCGATGCCGATTCATCACAGATAAAGACTGCACAAATTCGCACCATCATCGCGTTATTCCGTTCAGACAAAAGCAAAGAAGCAGAAGCAAGGATCGCGGAATTCAAAAAAGAATATGGCGACGACGCATCCGTTTCAGCGCAGTTTGAATTGGAGAAAGCTCAGACGCTGTTCCGAGCAGAAAAATACGACGGTGCAATGGAAATACTCCAATCGTTCACATCGAAGTACGAAACAAGCGGTGCGGAGCGCCATGGCGCCGAAGGCGCTCGCTCACTTCTCGCCGACGCTAATTTCTGGATCGGCAAAATCTACGAGGTCACCAATCAATCCGACAGCGCGATGGCGCGGTATTTGTACACGCTCCGGGCATTCCCGCAATCACCGATCTTGCCGAAAGTCTATCTCGCACTCGGCAACATGTATTTCTTCAAAGAAAAATATGATGAGTCCATCAAGTATTATCGTCTGATTGTGGATAAGCCTGCGGTCACACCGGACTTGCTGCCGTTTGCCATGAACAATCTGATCGAGGCATACAAGCAGGTCGGCTTGTACGACGGGGCAATGGATCTCATCCGCGACTTCATTAACCGCTATCCGAACGATCCGTCTTTGCTTGACAAAAAGATAGACCTCGGAATCCTTTATCAAAAATTAGGTTACTACGATCAGGCAATCATCCAGCTTCGAAGTTTGCTTGACATCGCAAACAAAGATGTTGAAGCAGAAATTCGTTATTACATCGGCGAATCAGAATACGATAAAGCCGATTACCAGCAGGCAATCCTTGAGTTTTTAAAAGTCCCGTACCTTATTACACAGAAAACTAAAATTGACTGGACACCGAACGCCTATTACATGTGCGGGCAGTCGTACGAAAAAATGGGCAAGCTCGATCAAGCAGTGAGCATGTACCAGCAGATCGTAGATAAGCCGGGCATTGATGCGGTGTTCAAATCAGCGGCACAAAAAGAAATCACCCGCGTCAAAGGCTTGATAAACAATAAGAGCATGAACTAACTATTGCTTCTTTCCATGCACTCATCACAGATAATTGGCAGGCGCCATGTTTGAACAAGAAACCGAACAATTGAAAGAGCGCATTCGTTATTCGACGATCCGGAGTGGAGAAACAATTGCGCTTCGCACGCTCGCTGAATCCGGAATTCCCGAAAACATGAAAGTATTCTTCCGCGCCGAGGTCTATTGGATTCTGTCTGAGGAACGCAAAACCGAGAACCGCGCCAACGGCGCGGGAGAGCCGGGAAAAAGTAAATTTGATTATTCTCACAGAGATGTTATGGCACTGCAGGAGCAAATTGATCAAGTGCTCGTCGACAATTACGTTCTTTCTAAAACAGAATTCGAAGAGACACTCGATAAAGGCATTCACTTTCTATTGAATTATCTTTGCAGACCGCAATGGACTCTTGGCAGTTTCTTATTCGATGGGACAAAGCCTGTTCCTGCCCGCGATATCAAATTGAAATTACGTTACTGTCTCGAGTACAATTATTTTCCAACAGTGCTTCAGCAATTCATTCGCCTGCGCAATGTGCAGGAAATATCATTGGATGAAGGTAAAAACATTCTTAAGAAAATTGATGCGGAAGTTATAAAGAATCTATCCAGCCGCGAGCTGGCGCAGCTCGCTCAGCCGATTTTTGAGCTTGTCGCTTACGCCCGTTCATCGTCCGACGGTATACTCAAAACAACTGTTCCTACGCGCGCATTGATGTATTTTTTCGATGATAAACAGATGACGGACATTCATGAAGAGCTTGTGCGCGAACGCGACAACGAAAACGTGAAAGAAATGACGCTTCCCAACCTTGTGCGCATTATTGAAAAAATTCGAGGCGACGTTCCCGCCAATGAAGAACAATCCCCCGCACCGCCTGCCGCTGAAACGGAAGAGCCTTCTCAGAATGACATCGAATTTTCTCTTACGTACACCGAACAGGCAATGGAAACACTCCATCTCCCGCCTGCACCGCTGCCTCCGCCGTTTTCGTTGGAGGAAGAACGCGGCATCATCAAGAAAATTTTTCGGCAGGATGAAGAAACATTCCACCGCAAAGTCGAAGAAATCACTGCCGCTTCAACATGGGATGAAGCCGCGCTCATCATCGATCATTTCTTCACCATGAACGATGTCGATCCGTTTACAAAAGAAGCAGTACTGTTCACCAACGCATTGCAGAAGCGCTTCGCTGCGCAAACGCAGCATTTTGATTGAATGAAGAGGAACCGCAATAATCATGTTCATTGATTCCGCAAAAATTTATATCCGCTCCGGCAGCGGCGGCAACGGCATTATTCACTGGCGGCGCGAAAAATATGTTCCCAAAGGCGGCCCGGATGGAGGCAACGGCGGCCGCGGCGGCGATGTTATTGTCCGGGCAGACAAGCAATTGCACACGCTCATGGATTTTCGCTACAAGCGCCGTTACATTGCGAAGAACGGAAATCCGGGAGAAGGCTCGAACTGCGAAGGGAGATCTGCCGACGCGGTTATCATCAAAGTGCCGTGCGGAACAATTCTTCGCAATGCCGACACCGGGGAAATTCTCGCCGATCTTGTCGAACACAACTCGGAAATTATTATTGCAAAAGGCGGACACGGCGGCAAGGGCAATACGGAATTCGCCACTTCGACAAATCAGGCGCCGCGCATCTGCACACCGGGTGAAGCCGGACAAGAATTGAATCTTGAACTCGAACTCAAACTTCTTGCCGATGTCGGATTGGTCGGTTTTCCCAACGCAGGAAAATCAACGCTCATTTCAAAAATTTCCGCTGCAAAACCGAAGATCGCCGATTATCCGTTCACGACACTTCACCCGAATTTAGGCATGGTCTATTTCGAGGAAGAAAAAAGCTTTGTCGTCGCCGATATTCCCGGCTTGATCGCAGGCGCTCACGAAGGGAAAGGATTGGGTATTCAGTTTCTCCGGCACATCGAGCGGACAAAAACTCTCGTCTACCTTATTGAATGCACCAGCGACGACCCGAAAAAAGATTTTACTGTCCTGCGCGACGAGTTGAAAGCATTCGATCCTTCCCTCCCGAAAAAACCGACACTCATTGCTTTGACAAAATTAGACATTGCTGACGACAAGCAACGAAATGCGCTGAAGAAAATAAAATTTGGAAAGGGAATCCCTGCCCATTACATTTCAGCCGTAACGGGTGAGGGATTAAAAAAACTCGTCGCGGCAATGTGGGAGGCATGCAAGATTTGATTTTGTTAAAAAGAAAAGTAAAATTGTACTATCCTTTAGGCGAGTAAGAAGTACCTCGATTCTTACTGCGTTGCAACCTGCCAGCAGGCAGGTTTAGTTTTCAATTCCCCCATTTTTGCCGGATGGTGTTCGGCTGTGATAGGAAACAAAAAGCTCTTAGGATAACCTTCCTATTGCGGGAATGTTAGAGCGCAATTGTGGTAGCATAATTATTAATAGATAGGCAACTGCTTTCGAGTTGCTTTCTCGAAAGGTGAAAAAAATGATATATAGAATAGTATTGAGACTTATATTGTTTTTGTCTATTATTTTTTTAGGGGTTTCGGCGCAATCGAAATATGATATTTTCCCACTTTCAAAAAACCTTAAATATTTATATTCCTTTTATCAGCAATTCGATCAACGGTCGTTAGCTTATTCAGTGGAACTCAATAGTGACTCGGGTACGGTTGAATATGTTATTCGTGATTCTATAAGATCTGGCGATTCATTGTTTATCTGGCAGATTGAACAATTACGGAATTTGGTTCATAAAAAGTATTTTAGTGATGGTTTGTATGGTTATGTTTTGGATACAACCTATTCTGTAGTTGATACAATTATTTTTTCCCTGTTCGAATATTTAATGGATAACCACGAATTAAAATGTTCATCGCAGATTTGGAATTTTCCATTATCAACTTTCCCTTCTCCACTTGATTTGGATTCAAATACTAGTGCATATCGTTATTCTGATTCTTCACAAGTGATATATGTACGGTTAGATCAACATGGCGCGAGTTGGGAAGATTCAACGTGGTTTTCAGCGGAGGGTGGAATGTATCAGCGCATTACTAATGCGCGGTTAGGTTATATGGATCCTTTGTACTATACATTAGATGTAAAGTCTATCGGAAAACCAACTGAAGTTGAACGAGACAATATTAAACAATTGTCTCAATTTACCTTATCTCAAAACTATCCCAATCCATTCAATCCGTCAACCACGATCCGCTTCGGGCTGCCAAGAACGGGCAACGTCGTTTTGAAAGTGTACGATGTCATCGGAAGAGAAGTTGTAACGCTTGTGAACGACCGGCTCAGTGCGGGCAACTACAGCTACGTTTGGAACGCGGGCAATCTTTCGAGCGGCATTTATCTTTGCCGTATTACAGCGACATCTGTGAATGAGGGAAAAAAGCAAGTGTTTGAGGGAGTGAAGAAGCTGCTGCTGTTGAAGTAATGCCTCACTTTACCATCAGAAATTCAGTGGGACAGACATCCCTGTCTGTCGTTTTTACTCAAATCTGACAGGCAAGAATGCTTATCCATCATTAGTCAGACAAAAATGCCTGACCTACCCACTTACTGCAAACTGAGCGCTGCCAAATAACTTTTTACATTGAATTTCACCGCTGTACTTCGTAGATTCTTCTTCATGAAAAAGAGAGATTCAGACTTCACAACTCCCGAACGTTTGGAAAACGACGTTGAATTCGATCAGGCGCTTCGCCCAACGGCGTTTCAGGATTTTTTCGGCCAGCAAAAGATTGTTGACAATCTGAAAGTGTTCATCTCTGCCGCACGCAAGCGCGGCGAAGCGCTCGACCATGTACTTCTCACAGGTCCGCCCGGACTCGGCAAAACGACGCTTGCTTACATCATTGCTAACGAAATGGGATCGAACATAAAGATCACATCGGGGCCGGTGCTCGACAAACCGGCCGATCTCGCGGGGCTGCTGACGAATCTTTCCGAAGGCGACGTGCTTTTCATTGATGAAATTCACCGCTTGAATCCTGTAGTGGAAGAATATTTATATTCGGCGATGGAGGAATTCCGTTTGGACATTATTATTGATTCGGGACCGAGCGCACGAAGCATTCAGCTTTCGCTTCCGAAGTTCACGCTCGTCGGTGCAACCACGCGCGCCGGCTTGCTGACCGCGCCGCTGCGGGCGCGGTTCGGCGTCACCAATCGCCTCGATTATTATCTGTCCGATATTCTCTTCACCATCATCAAACGCTCTGCAAATATTCTTGGCGTCAAGCTTGACGACTTCGGCGGCTTGGAAATAGCAAAACGTTCACGCGGAACGCCGCGCATTGCGAACCGCTTGCTCAAGCGCTGCCGCGATTTTGCCGAAGCGGAAGAATCTTTGAAACAGCACAAAGGCGTCATCACAAAAGAAGTTGCCGAACATTCGCTGAAGATGTTAGAAGTTGATGAGCACGGCTTGGATGAAATGGATAAACGCATTCTCCGAACAATCATTGAAAAATATTCCGGTGGTCCCGTCGGCGTCGGCACGCTCGCGGTTGCGGTGGGCGAAGAGCCGGGAACAATTGAAGAAGTATACGAGCCGTACTTGATTCAGGAAGGGTTCATCAAGCGCACGCCGCGCGGGCGCGAAGCAACGGAAATTGCGTATAAACATTTCGGAAGCACAAAGAAGACGACACACCAAGAGAGTTTCCTTTAGATGATCCAGAAATTGATAAAATCTCACTATTCACAGCGGCATTCAAAACACCCGATTCTATCCCTCAGATTACGGCAGATCTTATTAGGCATGTTTTCAACTGTAGTGAGCATCTCTTTATTTTCGGTTCCGGCTTGGGCAGAAATAATTGATGAAACAAAAAGCGACAGCCTTGAAACTTTAAGTGACCCAGCATCAAACCGACTTTTCTCTATGTCAACAGGAAAAATCTCGCAGCCGAGAAGAGTTTCAATCGGGCTATTTGAATTCATCGTATTGCAAGGTGGATACACACCGACTGATTTCCTGCAATTGAATGCGTCTGCTACTTTCGGATATTGGTCCCTTGGAACAAAGATTCAATTGCTTGGCGAAACGGGAGCATTTCATGGTTTATCAATCGGCGGTGATTTAGGTTTCATGCCTGATCCAAACACACAATCATGGACACAAGCGACCGTGCGTTGGTTCAATATTGCAAGTTCATTTGGAAGCGAGCAGGTGGAAGGACATATTAATTTTGTCGGCTCAGGATTCGGGCCTGTATTCCCCAGCATTATACAAATTGGTGTTTCAACCACTATTATAAAAGAACCAACTAACGGTGCAAAACTAATGGTCGAAAGCTGGTATATTAAGAATGAGCATGAAAATAAAATTGATGCTGTGCTTCTCGTGGCAGGAATTCGCGCTTATGGAAATAGTTTCGTTGGTGAAATTGCCTTCATGGCAGGCCCTTCCCTTTCTTTTGATGTTGGCGGCGGATCATCATCACCATCACGATTTGAAGTTTACCCGATTCCCTATTTTAGCCTGATGTGGTTTATTTGAAACAAATCATCTTCAAGAAGGACTAATTATGCAACTCGACAAAGACCTTCAATCAATTCAGGAAGTGCGCGAGCTTCTTGCAAAAGCAAAGGACGCACAGATCGCATTTCGAAATTATTCTCAGGCGCAGGTTGATGCCATCGTAAAAGCAATGGCGGACGCCGGCTTTGCAGAAGCCGAACGCCTTGGCCGCATGGCGCACGAGGAAACCGGATTCGGAAAACCAGAAGACAAGAAAAAGAAAAATGAATTTGCAACTCAACGGACGTGGGAATCAATTAAAGACCTGAAAACTGTCGGCATTATTCACGAAGACAAAGAAAAAAGAATTGTCGAGATCGGCGAGCCGATGGGTGTCGTTGCCGCGTTGATTCCCTCGACAAATCCGACGTCGACGGCAATGTTCAAAGCGATTATTTCTGTGAAGGGAAGAAACGGTATTGTCGTCAGTCCGCATCCGAAAGCGGCGCGGTGTACACTCGAAGCAATTCATGTTGTCGCGCAGGCGGCGGAACGCGCCGGGGCGCCGCAGGGACTCATTGCTTGCATGCCGACGCCGTCGCTCGAAGGAACGAGCGAATTGATGCGGCACAAGCTCACAGCCATTATTC
>JAJYOI010000150.1 GCA_021796275.1 Bacteroidota bacterium | reverse complement strand
TTCCTTTGGCCCGACAATGGTCGGCGTTCATTCTCCGGACGAAAAATTGTATATTGACACAGTCGGAAAGTTTTGGAATTTTCTTCTCGGCATCTTAAAGAACATTAATTAGTTTTTGCTGAAAAAGTGTAGGGCGAGATTCCATCTCGCCCAGTCGAATTGGAAATTCGACCTACAAACAGCGAAATAGCTTTTGCAAAAAAAATTCTCACAAAGAATATTTTTCAGCAAGAACTAATTAGTTGAACCTTAAAAAGTCTTTGTTGCCATAACCTTGACAAAGTTTTTGACCTGAGATGAGCGTAACTCTGCCGGTACGCCGTGGCGTACCGCAATTTTCAATTCATCGTGTTTTGTTATATTCTTTCTAATGGCAAAAGCAAAAACAACGGCGTCGGTTCTGATTGTTGATGACGAAGCGGCATTCCGCGATATGTTGAGCGCGCTGCTGATTCCGCAGGGCTATATCGTCACAACTGCGGCGGATGGCGGCGAAGCGATCAACGCGGTGCAATCGACGCCGTTCGACTGCGTTTTGCTGGATGTGAAAATGCCGCGCATTGATGGATTGGAAGTGCTGGCGTTCATCAAAGCGCATTACATCGATACGCAGGTCGTTATGCTGACCGGCGTTGATGATGTGAAAATCGCGGTTGAGTGTATGAAGTTGGGCGCGTTTCATTATTTGACGAAACCGTACTCTGCCGGCGAGCTGTTTGCGATCATCGACCGCGCGCTTGAACGCCGCCATCTTCTCATCGAGAACAAAGTGATGAAGTCCGAGCTGGCGCGCATGGCGTCATCGTCGCAAATCATCGGGCAGAGTTCATCCTTTGTGCAGACGCTTGAATTGGCGAGCCGCGTTGCGCCGACAGATTCGACGGTGCTGATCGAAGGAGCAAGCGGCACAGGCAAAGAATTGTTTGCGAACTTTTTGTACCGCAACAGTCCGCGCAGTGAAAAGCCGTTCGTTGCACTCAACTGCGCTTCGATTGCCGAAACGTTGATCGAGAGCGAGCTGTTCGGCCACGAAAAAGGTTCGTTCACTGATGCGTATCAGATGCGGCAGGGGTTGGTGGAAATTGCGAACGGCGGCACGTTGTTTCTCGACGAAGTCGGCGAAATCAGTCCCGTGTTTCAGCCGAAGCTGCTGCGGTTTATTCAAACGGGAGAATTTCGCCGCGTCGGCGGAAACAAGACGCTGAAATCCGACGTGCGGGTTATTTCCGCTACGAACCGGCATCTCGAAGATGAAGTGAAAGCCGGGCGGTTCCGGGAAGACCTGCTCTACCGGCTCAATGTCATCACGATGCGCATCCCTCCGCTGCGGGAACGCCGCGACGATATTCCGGTGCTTGCGCAAAATATTATTGAGCGCAAAGTGAAAGCGCGCCGCGCCGTGAAGCTGAGCGAGGAAGCGTTGAAGGCGCTCTGTGAATACGACTGGCCCGGCAATGTGCGCGAGCTGGAAAATGTTCTCGAACGCGCCGCCATTCTTTCCGCGGATGAAATGATCCGCCCGAAAGATTTAGCGTTGCCCCAGCACGTGGTGACGGTTGCCGCTCCTTTGCCTGACGGCTCGAACGGAAAGTTAGGCACGACGGTATCGCTGCGCGAGATCGAGCGCGACCATATTGACGGCGTTCTCCGGCAGACAAAATGGAATAAGCTTGTCGCGGCAAAAATTCTCGGCATCAGCCTGAAGACGCTCTACACGAAAATCCAGCAGTACAATCTCACCCAAACGAAATAGCACCGGCTTTTTCTTCACGGTGTCCTTTTTTCCCGCATTAGGCTGTGAACTTTCCATGTTAAGCAATCAACGCGCGAGAGATGCCTGTTGAGTTTTACAAGATGAAAACATTATATTTAATAATAAGGAATTCATTTTCCGAGAAAATGAATTTAATTCAAATATCGTTCTATTAATTCTGTCTTAAATGAATTTTCAATGACATTATGCATATTTTATTCTATTTAATAAATAATTAATATCGGATTAATTGCAGTTAAGTTTTAATTATAGTATTTTAATTTTATGCAGAGAGTTTTTTATTTTCTAATAAAATCACGAAGTTTTATATTTTGGAGAGCAACTCATGCTAAAATTCAATTTTCAGCGTATTTTTAAGGCAAAAGGGGTTGAAAAGCCGTTTAGTTACCTTCTTTCCAAAGGATTTTCGAGGAATATGGCGACGCGCATTAACAACGGCAAGTTGAAGATGATGAATTTGAAGGATGTGGAAGAATTTTGCGTGATGTTCGGATGCACGCCGAACGATTTGCTGGAGTGGATGCCGGACAAGAACACGACCGATGCTTCGACGCACCCGCTGAGGGATTTGGTCCGCGTGGACAGCTCGGTAAACATTAAGGCGATCCTGAATGCGATACCGATTGCGCAGTTGGCGGAGATTGAGAAGCTGATAAAGGAACGTGCGGGGAAGTAAAAAGCGGATGCACGGTTCTTTCTTTCCGAGGCAATTGAAGAGCGTTTCTTGATTATCGGCAGAAAGTCTTATAGATTGCAATGAAAATATTTTGTCAGGAAGGTTTACGTTGAGCGATTTAATGAACATCAAAGAAGCGAGCGAATGGGCTTCTAAATAAAATTTCCTTTTCGACTTAACCG
>JAJYOI010000001.1 GCA_021796275.1 Bacteroidota bacterium | reverse complement strand
CCAACTAAAAAATATTCGAAATTTGATTTGTCCGAATGAACAGTCAACTAACTACATCTCGTATCAACTGGCGGCGTAAATGACCTCTGAATATTTTACACAGAAAAAAAGACTTGACCAAAGGCGTCATTTATGAAAATGCAAATTGCATTAGCTTTGACCCTCCAATTTTTGCTTTCAGGTTGTTCAAAGAACACATCACCAACATCTGGAGATATGAATCAATTTCCAGGAATACGCATTGCAGGAATGACAATGTGGGACAGCTCAACGGCATTTATCTCCTCTTTACAATACGACGATACTATGTGTGTTCCGATTACATGCATGAATGCACGACTAGTTGTAAGCGAATACGACAAGAATGAAATCATCCAGCCTCTCTCTGATCCTGTTATGTGGTACACATCAATCGGAAATAGCATCTCATTGGATAGAACGCAAGACAGCTCGGTTTTCGTGATAAACACCAATGCTCTACTAACAAGGCAAAGTTCAAATATTGTGGTCGCAGTTTATTGCCGCGTGGGAAGCTTCATAAGCAACACTTTTTATGTTCAGGTGCTCTTCAATGCAGTTCGATTTAATTACCGAACTGACACCTTTAGCAATGTATTCACGATGAGTAACATCAAGACTATACAATGGGGAAGAGAAATTAGCTTTTCAGATTCAGCAGGAAGCGTCTATCAAGTATTCGCCTTCAATGGTGCCACATTCAAAATGGATTTATACAATACGTTGGGCATTTTCAACGTGCAAAGTAATGTCTTGGATGATTTCTCTTATGCAAGTGATACATTGGCCAGCTTTAACTCAACTTTTAGGGGGACCTACACAAGGCTATCAACTAATCAGAGGGGCACTTGGCTTCTTAATTAGAATCCAGGAAGCTGTGCCTAACATCTTTAATAAGTAAAAAGTCAAGAGAATAAAGTACAGCGGCGACAAAAAAATTTTGTTTAAACAACGTTCTTAGAAAAAAAGTGGTTTCAACTTTATCAGCAAATAACAGAAAAGGATTAAAGAATTACAGATGAAAAACAATAAACGCACTGCGCTGCTTTTTGCGCTCGCCGGCATTTGTTTCCTGTTCGTTGGCATAATGAGCTACGGTGGCAGATCGTTACCTGCTTACGGTAATATTGCTGCCGGAGTTCTCTTCATCATAGTCGCGATAAGAGCCTATAAGAAGAAAGACACTCCGCAATGAACGGCGGGCACGTCAGCCCAATGAGACGGCTGAAAGATTTACAGAATAGCGCGAAACACGATAGCACGCGGGGTATCATTTCATGCGGGGAACTCCAGAAATGTGTAGATTGTATCATAGAAAATTCGTAATCAATGCTACGCAAAACAAAAGGTATGTCATTCCCGAACATGAGCGCCACACCGTTTCGCGTGCCATCGCTTAGTAATAAGAACAAAAAACAAAGGAGAAAGCCATGACCACTTCATTTTTTATTGTGTTGTTTGCTGTCGTAGGAATTTTTTTACTGGTTGCTAAACCAAGGAATGTTCAATATCCGTTCAATGTTAAAAAACTCGGACTCGCGAGCCTTGGGCTGGCAGCATTAGCCTTGATTTCTGCATCGTTCACGATCATTGATCCGGGATATGTAGGAGTTCCTGTTACGTTCGGCAACGTCGGGGCGCAGCCCATTCCGGCTGGTTTCCATCCGATATTTTTTCTCACCGATGTTTATAAGATGTCCGTTCAGACGAAAGACTACACCATGTCGTCCGTCAATACCGAGGGGAATAGAAGTGGTGATGATGCTGTCGCCACGTTATCACGCGATCAACTTATTCTGAAATTCGATGTCACGGTGTGGTATCACTTAGATCCATTACAGGCAAATAATGTGTACAGTAATATTGGCCTCAATTACGAACAAGTGATTGTGAGGCCGGCGATCAGAACTGCGCTGGTGAATGCCGCTACCAAGTTCGACGCAAGCGACGTGATGTCTCTTCAGAGAGACGCTTATACGAAGATGGTTACTGATCTATTATTGCAGGAACTGAACGGTAGAGGCGTAATGTTAGATAACGTGCTTATCAGAAACGTAGAACCGCCGGCAACTGTCAGCGATGCCATTGCGGCAAAACTTAAAGCTTCCCAGCAAGCGCAGCAAATGGAATACACCATCCAGTATGCTCAGAAGGAGGCGCAGCGAAAAGCAATCGAAGCTCAGGGCATTGCAAATGCTCAAAAAATAATCAACAACGGATTGACACAGAATTATCTGCAATGGTATTACATCTCTCAGCTCAAAGAATTGGTGAATAGCCCCAACAACTCAACAATTATTTTGCCATACGATCAAAAGCTGACGCCGCTGATAAATGTCGGGGGAGGCAGGAAGTAACAGGATTTGATGCTGACGGAAAGAATGCTCTCTCGTTCCCCACGCTCCGGTTCCAAAGGAATCCCTTTGGGACGTGGGGAACGGGGTGAATTCGTCAGTGCGCTTTTCCATTTGCTGAAAGCGGACGCTTGTTCCTTCCACTTCAATATCGTATCGCTTTCCCCTGGTATAGATGTACGCATGACGCCTCCTCTAAATAAAATTGAATATTGTTATTAGGCCTCTGAGAAATTATGCCATTAGTATTGCGGTTTTCCTCAGAAGTCCCGGATTAATAAAATATGTAGGAAGTGTAGAGAGGGTGCGTTAGAAGAGCAATAGTGTTAAAAATGTAATTTTTTTTCTCCTGTGATTGAACGATGGGTCGTTTGAATTAGTGAGGTGTGATTTTTTCCCTTCATCGTCGTGTTGATCCCATTGAAACCGTAGTAAAAAAGTTGTATGTTTGAAGCGGCATCGCCTTCATCAAACAAAAACAGAGTGTTGTTAAGAAGGCATAACATCCATTAAGAACAACAATGAAATCAATCCAAGACATCAAAAGAGAATACAAAGAACGGAAAAAGCCTGCGGGTGTTTTTATGGTGAAGAATACTGCGAACGGCAAAGTGCTGCTTGGAAGCAGTTTGAATCTTGAAGGTCCGTTGAATGGCCACAAGTTTATGCTCACAACCGGCAGTCACCGCAACGAAGCGCTTCAAAAAGATTGGAACACTTATGGCGGCGATAAATTTGTCTTTGAAATTCTGGAAGTTGTGAAAGTGAAAGACGATCCGAATTTTAATCTTGAAGATGAGTTAACATTGCTCGAACAAATCTGGATTGAGAAGCTTCAACCGTTCGGCGAACGAGGATACAACACCGATACGCGTATTCGGCAAGCGTAACGCAGATGATTGTCATAACCGGTGTTTCGCCAAAAAAGTCTTAGAATAGTATATGGTCATCTCTAAAAACCAATCTCTACTCACGCAAAGGCGCAAAGACCTTGGGAAAAAAGCTCAAAAAATGATTCTTTGCGACTTGGCGTGAGGACTTACTTTTGAGTTAAAGGCAATCACATGTACGAATCGCGTCATCAAAAGCCGCTGACAACCCGCCATTTCAGGCGGCGTGTGTTGAATCATTTTCTCATCGCTTCCGCATTAATTATCGGTTCGCTGCTGTTGGGAATGTGCGGCTATCATTTTTTTGAAAATCTTTCGTGGACGGATTCGTTTCTCAATGCATCAATGCTGTTAGGCGGAATGGGTCCGGTCGAATCGCCGCAGACAGAGTGGGGAAAATTATTTGCCGGTTTTTACGCGCTGTATGCCGGATTGGTATTTCTCATCGCAGTGGGAATTATTGCGGCTCCCGTTTTTCACCGGATGCTGCATCTGTTTCATTGGAGTGACAAGGAGAGCCGTTAAGTCTTTGGGTCGCTGAGTCGTTAGGATGAACCTTCTATTCAACGTCTCAAATACTCAACGACGTATCTCCCCAATGTTTTCTTGCTTCTCTTCGCATTACTTCGTACTTTGAGTCGTCATTTAAGGATTTCTTCAGCCAAAAGGGCTCCTTTGGAAAATTTTTCATGGCTCAGCGACCCCAATTTGTTATCGGTATTGACGGCGGCGGCACAAAAACCGCTGCAATAATTGCCAATCTTCACGGCGACATTCTCGCGGAACACACGGCGGGACCTTCAAATTTCCAGATCATCGGCGTAGAAGAAACCGCAAGGATACTTTTTTCATTAATCCATTCGTGTTGTGATTCCATCGGTTGTGCAGTCGGTGATATTGCTGCAATGACCATTGGATTAACGGGAGCAGGCCGTCCCGTTGATCAGCAACGGATGAAAAGCGGATTGCTGAAGTATGCCGCGAAGAACAATGTTCGTTTGCGCAGTGTAAAAATTGAAAGCGATGCGCGCATTGCGTTGGAAGGAGCGTTCAAAGGTGGCGCAGGCATTATTCTGATCGCCGGAACCGGCTCCATTGCTTTCGGAAAAGATGCAAAAGGAAATGTGCATCGGACAGGCGGATGGGGAAGAATTTTGGGAGATGAGGGAAGCGGCTATTTCATCGGCAGAGCCGGGATGAGTGCCGTGACGCGTCATCTTGACAGCCGCACACCCGCAACAAAACTTTCTGCACTTGTGGCGAAAAAATTCGGATTCAAAAATCAAACCGATATTATTGCGGCAGTGTATAAGAATAATTTCGATCTTGCTTCAGTTGCGCCGCTGGTACTGAACGCCGCTGAGAGAGGCGACCGTACTTGCCAGGCGATTGTAAATATTGCCGTCATGGAATTGGAAACGCACGTGCGCGCACTGCTGGTAAAGCTGCACACAAATTCCCGCCGTACCGTCAGGCAAAAATTGCCGTTGACGTTTATCGGCGGACTGATTGCTAATGAAACGCTGCTGGCGAAGCTTTTGCGCAAACGTCTTGCCGGTGTATCGCCGGAAATTCAAATCATCAAACCGATGGCGCCGCCGGTGTACGGCGCGGTGATTATGTCGCTCAGCAATTACCCACCACGAAGTCACAAAGACGCAAAGATAATTGGAGTACAATGATGAGAATATTGATTGCAGTTTTTTTTAGTTTCCTGATGCTTGAACTCGGATGCAGTGCACAAAATTCAATTGCTGAAAAAAATGAAACGGAGCCTGCAGTTGGTTCTCTGACTCAGCCGAAAGCTTCACCACACATCAGTCCCAGGGGGACTTACAATTGGGCGGATTCGATTCTTCAGCATTTAACGCTGGAGCAAAAAGTGGCGCAGCTTGTTGTCGTATGGACGGAAGGAAAATACTTACCACATGAATCCGATGAATGGCGCGAGTTAGAACGGCTGACGACCGAACGCAAATTAGGAGGCTTTGTTTTTTCCATCGGCGATGTGTATGAGTACGCCGTTCAGATCAATAAATTGCAGAAGCGTGCCGATGTTCCGCTGCTGATCGCCTCCGATTTTGAATACGGCACAGGCATGCGCGTGAGAAATTCGATGACGCTTCCTCATGCAATGGCAATCGGGGCAACGCGCGACGTTCATCTTGCATACGAAGCCGGGAAGTTCACCGCAGAGGAAGCGCGTGCACTCGGTGTCGAACAAAATTACGCGCCGGTGGTTGATGTCAATAATAATCCGAAGAATCCTGTTATCAACACGCGCTCGTTCGGCGACAACGTTCAATTGGTTTCCGATATGACAGCGGCATTCGTGAAGGGGACACAAGACGGCGGCGTAATTGCAACGGTGAAACATTTTCCGGGACACGGCAACAGCGACATTGACACACATCTTGCACTTCCGGTTATCCGGTTCAGCAAAGCGGAGTTTGATTCGGTAGAGCTGCCGCCGTTTAAAAATGCATTTGCTTCCGGTGCAATGTCGGTGATGGTCGGACATATTTCGGCGCCAGCATTCGATTCAGTTGAAGGAATTCCGGGTACGGTTTCTCGAAACATCACGACGAAATTGCTGAAAGATGAAATGGGATTCAAAGGACTGGTGGTTACCGATGCAATGCGGATGCGCGGCGTTGCTTCAACATACGCGCCCGGCGAAGCGGCAGTTGATGCGATCAAAGCAGGAGCCGATCTCGTGTTGATGCCGGTGAATGTTGATGTCGCAATTGATGCGATTGTCAAAGCAGTGAAGAGCGGAGAGATTTCTGAATCGCGCATCGACGAATCAGTGCGCAAGCTTCTGCAATACAAACAGTGGGCTGGGCTTGATAAGAATCGTTTTGTTGACGTTGACAAAGTGTACGATGTTGTCGGCAATGAGGAACACGAAATGCTTGCGCGGGAGATAGCACGAAAATCAATTACCGTACTTGGCAACAAGGAAGGCATTCTCCCTCTTTCTGAAACCGGAGCCGGGCGAATAGTGGACATTTCATTTTCCGATACCGAAGATCCCTCAGTTGGCAGAACATTGCAGTACGAACTGCGCTCGCGAAGAGATAATGTTGAATTCGCACGCATTGATCCGCGCAGCAACAAACTCGATTATCAAGTGGCGCTTGACAAAGCAGCGCACGCCGATCTTATTTTCTGCCAGTTTCATTTCTACACTCGCTCCGGTGAGATGACAGGATTTATTCCGAAAGCGCAAAGCGAAATTATCAATAAATTGATCGCATTGAACAAGCCGGTCGTCGGCGTGTCGTTCGGCAATCCATACGTTGTGATGGATTTTCCGAAAATAGGTACGTACGTTTGTGCATATGGAGGCTCCGAAGAGTCCATTCGTGCTGCAGCACAAGTATTGTTTGCCGAAGCGCCGGCTGTCGGAAGGCTTCCCATCACAATTCCCGGCGTGTATCATTATGGAGACGGCGTGACGTATCAGCAGACAGTTTTACGGAGAGGCGAACCTGAAGATGTCGGATTTGATCCCGACAAATTGCGTAACGTTGACAATATTGTTGAAACGGCAATTGAAGATTCGGCGTTTCCCGGAGCGACGTTACTTGTAGCAAAAGACGGAGTGATCGTGTGGAATAAAGCGTACGGCACGTACGATTATTCTGAAAATTCACAGCTTGTTGACGTCAACTCAATGTACGATCTTGCTTCTGTCACAAAAGTGATTGCGACAACAAGCGCAGTGATGCGGCTTTATGATGAGGGGAAATTAAAGCTTGACGATCCGGTGATAAAATATATTCCGCAGTTTGGCCAGAATGGAAAAGAGCACATCACATTATACAATTTACTGGTTCACGACAGCGGCTTGCCGGCGTGGATTCGTTTCTACGATTTCTGCGATAACCCTCAATGCGTTCTCGATTCTGTTTATGCCGCAAAGCTCGTGTATAAGACAGGCGATTCATCGGTGTACAGCGATCTCGGATTGATCACCATGGGAAAAGTGATCGAGAAGATTTCCGGCACGACGCTCGACCGCTACGTTGATTCCGTCTTCTTTAAGCCGTTGGGAATGACGAGCACAATGTATAATCCGCCGGCATCGTTGATTCCCCGGATTGCGCCGACAGAAGTTGATACCTACTGGAAAAAAACCGGCGTTGCTGTGCGCGGAAGAGTACACGATGAAAATGCGGCGACGTTGGGCGGCGTTTCAGGGCACGCCGGACTCTTTTCAACGGCGTCCGACCTTGCAATTCTTTTGCAAATGGAATTGAACGGCGGGACGTACGGCGGTGTTCGATATATCAAAGAAGAAACGATCAAAAAATTCAGAACGCGGCAATCCTCGCTCAGCACGCGGGGAATCGGCTGGGATACAAAAAGCCCTCATCATTCATGGGCAGGAAAACTAATGTCGGACAGCACATTTCTTCACACCGGATTTACCGGTACATCGGTTGCAGTTGACCCAACGCGTAATTTGATCGTTGTTTTTTTAACGAACCGTGTTAATCCAACGCGAGATAACACCAAAATTTTTCGCGTGCGACCGATGCTGCATGATGCAATTGTACGAGCGTTGAAGTAACAAATAGTGTAGTCAAAATGGAAAAGAAGAAAACCCCCGCAAAACAAAAGAAGATAAAAATCCGCGGTATGGCAGCGCTTAATGGTTACCGTTCAATAACAGCGGAAGAGCTGCGTGATTTGAAAAAATGACCAGGAAAGAATCGATCGAGCAAACAGAGATTCTGCATCGGGCGGCAAAATGGTTTGTTAAATAAACGCATAAAATTCTTTGCGCCTTAGAGCCTTCGTGGCGTGTTTTTTATGAATTGCAAAGAAATGAAAATCGAAAGGAAACAACAATGGCTATCTCTCAATTTAAAAATGAACCTTTGACAGATTTCTCGAAGCCGGTAAATCGCAAGGCGATGGAGAAAGCTCTTGCCAAAGTGCGGTCGGAATTCGAAAAAGAATATCCGATCGTGATCGGCGGCGAAGAAATTCGCACCGTTGACAAATTGAATTCGCACAATCCCTCGAGGGTAGGTGAAATCATCGGTGTATTTCAAAAAGCAGATACAGATATTGCTGTGCGCGCAATCGAAGCGGCGGAAAAGACATTTGCTGAATGGAAAAATATTGACCCGAAAAAACGCGCCGAATATCTTTTCAAAGCGGCAGCGTTGATGCGAAAGCGAAAACATGAATTCAGCGCAACAATGATTTACGAAGTCGGCAAGACATGGCCCGAAGCTGACGCCGATACTGCCGAAGCGATAGACTTTCTTGAATTCTATGCGCGCGAGATGGTGCGCCTCAGCGGTCCGCAGCCTGTGACAAAAATTCCTGCCGAGAAAAGCGAATTGTGGTATATTCCTCTCGGTGTCGGTGTCGTTGTTCCGCCATGGAATTTTGCGCTGGCAATTCTCACCGGCATGAGTTCCGCCGCCGTTGTTTCCGGCAACACAATTGTTTTGAAACCGTCGAGCGATTCGCCGCTCACCGGCTGGAAATATTTTTCGCTCATGCGCGAAGTCGGATTGCCGGATGGCGTGATCAATTTTATTACTGGACCCGGTGGGTCTGTTGGCGATACACTTGTTGCGCATCCGAAAACACGTTTTGTTTCGTTTACCGGTTCAAAGGAAGTCGGCATTCACATCAACGAGCTTGCGGCGAAAGTGCAGCCGGGGCAGCGCTGGTTGAAACGCGTCGTTGCCGAAATGGGCGGAAAAGATTCCATCGTTATCGATGACCAAACTGATCTCGAAACGGCGGCGCAGGCAACTGTCGTTTCAGCATTCGGCTTTCAGGGGCAAAAATGTTCCGCCGCATCGCGTGTTATTGTCGTTGAAAGCGTGTACGACAAGTTTATTGACCTCCTTCGCGAAAAGGCGGATAAAATTAAAGTCGGTTCTGCTGACGATCCCGGAAATTATATGGGACCCGTTGTTAATAAAGGTGCGGAGGAAAAAATTCTGCGCTATGTTCAGAAAGGAATTGAAGAAGGCGGGCGCGTGATTTCCGGCGGCGCAAAAGCGGACGGCGACGGTTACTTCCTTCGCCCGACAATTATCGCCGACGTTGAACCGAATGCGACGATTGCACAGGAAGAAATTTTCGGGCCGGTACTTGCGGTGATCAAAGCGAAAGATTTTGATGATGCGCTCACCATTGCCAACAATACAGAATATGGTTTGACCGGCGGCGTGTGGACGAAAAACCGAAAGAAGATTGAAAAAGCAAAAAAAATATTTCACGTTGGCAATTTTTATGTGAACAGGAAAATTACCGGTGCGTTGGTCGGCGTTCATCCGTTCGGCGGATTCAATATGTCGGGAACGGATTCAAAAGCCGGCGGGCGGGATTACTTGCTGTTATTTACTCAAGCGAAATCGCTTTCAGAAAAAATTAAATGACAGATTGCTATGACTGAATTCGGTGTGGGCGGAAATCAGCTTGAAAATATCGGGCTGAGAAATCTCGGCAACGTGTACTGGAATCTTTCCACGCCGGCATTGTATGAAGAAATTGTCCGCCGCCGTGAAGGAGGCATTGCGCATTTAGGCCCGCTCGTTGTTCATACAGGACATCACACTGGCCGGTCGCCGAAAGATAAATTTATTGTGAAAGAGCCGTCGTGCGCTGATAAAATAAATTGGGGCTCGATCAATCAGCCGCTGGACCAAGAAAAATTTAATCTGTTGTTTTCACGGCTGACCGCGTTTTTGCAGGGACGCGACATTTATGTTCAGGATTTATTCGGCGGAGCGGATGCGGCGTATCAAATTCCAGTCCGCGTCATTACAGAATATGCATGGCATAATTTGTTTGCGCGCGATTTGCTGATTCAGCCAAAGAAACCGGTACGGCACAATTCACCGGATACATTCACAATTATAGATGCGCCTCGGTTCCATGCAGTGCCGGAGATTGACGGAACGAAATCGGAAGTGTTTATCGTTGTCAACTTTGCCAAGCGCATTGTCATTATCGGGGGAACAAGCTATGCCGGTGAAATTAAAAAATCGGTCTTCACAATTTTGAATTATCTTTTGCCGCCCCGCGGCGTGTTCCCGATGCACTGCTCGGCAAATATCGGAAAATCCGGAGATGTTGCATTGTTCTTCGGACTTTCAGGAACGGGAAAGACAACGTTGTCTGCCGACCCGGACAGATTTCTCATCGGCGACGATGAACACGGCTGGAGCGCGAACGGTGTTTTTAATTTTGAAGGCGGATGCTACGCAAAAGTTGTCAGACTTTCTGCCGAAGCGGAGCCGGAAATTTACGGAACGACGCGGACGTTCGGAACAGTTCTCGAAAATGTCATTATGAATTCCAATTCACGCGCGATAGACTTGAATGATGCTTCGCTGACAGAAAACACACGCGCAGCGTATCCGCTGACACACATTAAAAATCATGTCGCATCGGGAACGGGCGGGCATCCGAAAAACGTCATCATGCTTACGTGCGATGCATTTGGTGTGATGCCGCCGATTGCAAAGCTGACCACGGATCAAGCGCGGTATCATTTTCTTTCCGGCTACACTGCAAAGATTGCCGGGACGGAAAAAGGGGTCGGGAAAGATCCTGAAGTGACATTCAGTACATGTTTCGGCGCGCCGTTCATGCCGCTGCATCCGACGGTCTATTCAAAAATGCTGGGAGAAAAATTATCGAAACACGGTGTCCAAGTATGGCTTATCAACACGGGATGGACAGGCGGACCATTCGGTATTGGTTCGCGCATAAAAATTTCTTATACGCGCGCGATGGTTCGGGCCGCACTTGAAGGAAAGCTGAACGAAGTCCCAACTGTGCAAGAACCGTTTTTCAGTTTTCATATTCCGACAATGTGCCCCGATGTTCCGTCGGAAATTCTCAATCCGAAAAATACATGGAAAAATTCAGCCGAGTACGATCGCACAATCAAAGAGCTTGTTTCACGATTTAAGAAGAATTTTGAACAATTTGAATCATACGCCGCGCCGGAAGTTATCAAAGCAGGTCCGCGGTAACATTAATTCGTAAAAAGGAGAACGCATGAAGATTCATGAGTATCAAGGAAAAGAAATTCTGCAAAAATTCGGCGTTGCGACACCAAAAGGCGGAGTCGCATTTTCCGCAGACGAAGCGGCTGCAGTTGCACAACGTCTTGGCGGAAATCTTTGGGTTGTGAAAGCACAAATTCACGCAGGCGGTAGAGGCAAAGGCGGCGGCGTGAAAATTGCGAAAAGTATAGACGAAGTGCGTTCGCTCGCAACGCAAATGCTCGGCATGCGTTTGGTAACGCACCAAACCGGACCAGAAGGAAAAATTGTGAAACGCCTTCTCGTTGAGCAGGGAGTGAATATTGCCCGCGAGCTGTACGTTGGCATTACGCTCGACCGCGCTCGCGCGATGAATGTTGTGATGGCTTCGACGGAAGGCGGTGTGGAAATTGAAAAAGTTGCGGCAGAAACGCCGGAGAAAATTGTAAAAGAATATGTTGATCCTTCCGCCGGATTCAAACAATTTCAGGCACGGAAACTTGCGTTCGCGTTAGGACTGGAAGGAGATGCATTCAAGAACGGCGTGAAATTCTTGCTGGCGCTGTACAAAGCATATGAAGCGACCGATGCGTCGCTTGCCGAAATCAATCCGCTTGTCGTTACGAAAGAAGGCGCCGTGCTTGCGTTGGATGCAAAAATTAATTTCGATGATAATGCAATATTCCGTCATCCTGATTTTGCCGCGTTGCGCGATTTGAATGAAGAGGAACCGCTGGAAATTGAAGCGTCGAAGTCGAACTTAAATTATATTAAACTTGACGGCAATGTCGGCTGCATGGTGAACGGAGCCGGGCTTGCGATGGCAACAATGGATATCATCAAACTTGCAGGAGGCGAGCCGGCAAACTTTCTCGATGTCGGCGGCGGGGCGAGCGCGCAAACAGTCGAGAGCGGTTTCAAAATTATTTTAGCTGATAAAAATGTAAAAGCAATTCTCATCAACATTTTCGGCGGTATTGTCCGGTGCGATCGTGTTGCGACAGGTGTTGTTGAAGCGGCGAAAAAAGTTAAAGTCAATATTCCAATTGTCATTCGTCTTGCAGGAACAAATGCCGACCTCGCGGCTGAAATTTTGAAAAACTCAGGACTCAGCTTTTTAGTTGCGGAAAATCTCAAAGACGCGGCGGAGAAGGTAACAAACGCGCTTGCCGCTTAAGCTTCTCATAATTTTTAACAATGACAAACGATAAATACGAAGCGGTTATCGGGCTGGAAGTTCATGCGCAGTTGCGCACGGAGACAAAGGCATTTTGCGGATGCACAACGAAATTCGGCAATGCACCGAATTCCAATGTATGTCCGGTGTGCCTCGGCATGCCGGGCGTTCTTCCTGTGCTAAACAAAAAAGTTGTGGACTTTACGATCCGCATGGGGCTGGCAACGCATTGTACTATCGCGCCCAAATCAATTTTCGCACGCAAAAATTATTTCTATCCGGATTTGCCGAAAGGATACCAGATCTCGCAATATGAAGAGCCAATTTGCCGGCACGGCTATGTTGATATTGAAATGGAAGATGGCGCGTCGAAACGAATCGGCATAACACGCATTCACATGGAAGAAGATGCCGGGAAATCCATTCACGATTTGGATGTGGACACGCTGGTAGATGTAAATCGTTGCGGCGTTCCGTTGATCGAAATTGTGAGTGAGCCGGATATTCGTACACCGCATGAAGCATATCAGTATTTGTACGCGATCAAGCAGCTTGTTACATATCTTGATATTTGTGACGGCAACATGGAAGAAGGAAGCTTGCGCTGCGATGCGAATATTTCGGTGCGGCTGAAAGGCACGGAAGCTTTCGGAACAAAAACCGAAGTAAAGAATATGAATTCTTTCCGCCATGTTGAGCGCGCGCTGGAATACGAAATTCAGCGACAGATTGAACTGATTGAAGACGGCGGGAACGTTGTACAGGAAACATTATTATGGGATGCAAATAAAAATGTTGCTGTGCCGATGCGAAGTAAAGAAGAGGCGCATGACTACCGCTATTTTCCCGAGCCGGACCTTGTTCCTGTTCTTGTTAGCGAGGAATGGATTAATGAAGTGAAGAAAATACTCCCGGAGCTTCCGAAAGAAAGGCGCAACCGCTTCATTCAGAATTTTGGCTTGCCGAAATATGACGCTGAAGTTATTACGGCAGAAAAACCCGTTGCGGATTATTTTGAAAATGCTGCGTCTCATCTTTCACAGAAAAACTCCGACACGTACAAGTCTGTAAGCAATTGGGTGATGACAGATGTGCTGCGGGTAGTGAATGAGCGGCACATCGCCGTCAACGATTTTCCCGTGCGGCCCGAACATCTTTCGGCAATGATCAATTTTATCATCGAAGGAACGATCAGCGGAAAGATTGCCAAGGATGTTTTTGAAGAAATGTTGAAGACCGGCGAGGAGCCGAAAGCGATTATCGAACGTAAAGGGCTGATGCAAGTGTCCGATACAAGCGTTATTGAAAAAGCAGTTGATGATGTTCTCGCGCGCAATGCGGAACAGGTTGAAAAATATCGCGGCGGAAAAACTCAGGTCTTCGGATTTTTTGTCGGTGAAACAATGAAAGCGACAAAAGGGAAAGCAAATCCGAAGCTTGTCAATGAAATCTTAAAGAGAAAACTTGGGGGATAATCCACCGTTTTGAATTATTATTGAACGAAAGAATACATATGCGAAAGAAAGTTATTGCTGGTAATTGGAAAATGAATAAAGATGTGTTTGAAACTGCGGATCTCATCAACAGTTTGAAATCGTTTTTGCCGAACTCAGAAATAGAAGTCATTGTTTGTCCGCCGTACACTTCGCTTGTTATTGCGCAGCAGTTATTGAAAGGCACGCAAATACATTTAGGTGCGCAGGATGTTTCAGTACGTGATGACGGCGCGTATACCGGAGAGGTTTCAATAAAAATGCTGAAGTCTGTAGGATGTGATTATGTGATCGTTGGCCATTCGGAGCGACGCCAGTATTTTCATGAATCAAATGAATTGATCAATCAAAAAGCGAAAAAAATTCTTGCCAGTGGCATGAAGCCGATTATTTGTGTCGGCGAGACTCTCGATGAGCGCGAAAAAGGGATTACCGATCAAGTCATTACTGCACAAGTCAAAGGTGTGCTTGCCGGTTTCACTTCTGCTGATCTTGCGAAAACAATTATCGCTTACGAACCTGTCTGGGCAATTGGCACCGGCAAAACCGCGACGCCGCAGCAAGCGGATGATGTGCATCAGCTTATTCGAAAACTGACTGGGCAATTGTTCAGTTGGAATGATGCGGAGAAGTTTGTCATCCAATACGGCGGAAGCGTGAAGCCTGAAAATGCAAAAGAGCTTCTTCACATGCCGAACATTGATGGAGCGCTTGTCGGCGGCGCGTGTCTTAAGGCGGAATCTTTTATAGCCATTATTGATGGGGCAAAGAGTTAAAAGACGTTTCTGTTAGCCAAGATTTTCATCTAATCTGCCCAAAATCGCTTGATTTGAGTTGTTTTGGGCATCTTATTTCTTTGCTTTTCGGGGCTGTTTTTATTATATTTAAACCATTCAAAGTTCCGATGGAATCCCTTCGGCAGTTGTGTTCTTCCACTTTGAAAGTATTTGATAGACCTTCACAATCTTGGATTCATTTTTGCGAACTTCGTTTTTACGTCTGTTGTTTCTTCTTTCTTTTGTATTGTTGCTTTCCCCCTTTTCTGCCAATTCACAAGATTTTTTCTACGAAAACGGCTCAAAATCGAGGCCGGAAGGTTTGAATTTTACTTCCTCTACTCGTTCTATTATAGACCTGTCAGGTCAGTGGCAGTACTCAGTTGACGATGGAAGAACGTGGAGAGACGTTCTTGTTCCTTCCGCTTCCAATTTTGTGTCACGAATAATCTTCACAAGGAAATTTGAAGCAAAGCCTGAAGTCGTCGGCGGAAACAGTTTTAAACTTGTGGCATTTGGCATCAACTATCAAGCAGAAGTCTATATCAACGAAACGTATGTTGGCAAACATGAAGGCGGCTACACGTCGTTTTCAATGCTTGTGCCGGATAATGCGATTCAAGTTGGCAGTGAGAATGTCATTCGCATTGTTGTTGATAATCATTTGGATTCGAGGAGCACACTCCCGCTGCGCCAGCAGCTTTGGGGATGGAAAAATTACGGAGGAATTTTTCGCGATATCTATTTGGTATCAACGCCGCCGTTGTGGGTTGATGATTTTACCGTTTTGACCGAGGCTATTGAACCAAAGGCAGTGCGGCTGCTTGTGAAAAGCACTGTTTCCGCACGCGATCTTTCTGCGTATTATAATTCCGCTCCGAAAACCAATTCGCCGCAGTTCTCGTTTGAAGTTGACGTGTACGACAAAACAACCGGATTGCTGGCAGGGAAGAGTGTTCCGCAATTGATCGAACCGGGTTCGAACAAAGATTTGACTATTTCAGCAGCCGTACCGGTTGCCGCCGCGAAATTGTGGAGTCCGGAATCTCCTTCGTTATATGATGTGAGAGCGTCAATTTCTGTCGGTTCTGGAAAAACCGCTTCACTGATTGATGAATTGGAAACGGAAACCGGTATCCGGACAATTTCGGTTTCGAAATCTTCAATTTTGTTGAACGGGATTCCGGTTGTGCTTCGCGGAGTGGCGTGGATTGAAGATTCGCAAGAGCATGGCAGCGCGTTGACGTATGAAGAAATGGAAAAAGATATCGCGTTGATCAAAAATCTCGGCGCGAATGCTGTTCGGTTTGCCTTTCATCCGCCTCATCCGTACCTGCTGCATTTATGCGATCAGTACGGACTTCTCGCGTTCGAAGAAATCCCGCTCTATGAAACGCCCGTCGAAATTATGACGGCGGAAAATTATCGTGCGCTCGCGGAAAACAATTTACGAGAAATGATTCGCCGTGATAGGAACCATCCATCGGTGATCGCGTGGGGACTCGGTGCCGGATTTGAAAGTGTTGATCCGCGTGCCGGTGCAGTGATCCAACAGTTGAACAGCATCGCTAAGGGGAGCGATAACCGGTTGACTTATTATATTTCAAGATCTGTTAATGACAAAGAAAACTCCCGGCTTGTTGATATAGCCGGCATTGAATTTTATGACTCTGACGTAAAAACATTTACGCGTGATTTGAACACGTGGAAACGTGAGCATCCGGATTCTCCGGTATTTGTTGGAAAATATGGGAAGGCTGTTGAGCCTGAGAATCGGAATGGCTACAGCGATCCGATGTCGCAGCAAGCGCAAGCGAGATACTTGATGCAGCGATTTGATGCGATCAAACAATCTGAAGTAACCGGCGGATTCATCTGGGCATTTTCGGATTGGCGCGGCGAACGCCCGATAATGACGGTACAGTCGCCGAATCCTTTTTTATCTACTCAAGGCATTGTAGAGTTGAATCGCGAGAAAAAAATCGCGTACGATGTCGTTCGTTCGCTGTATCTTGGTGAAAAAGTCGCGGCGCTGCCAATTGGTTCCTACGCGCCATCGTCGCCGGTTTCTTACGTGCTGCTCGGTTTGGTGCTGCTGATTGTTTTTGCGTGGTTGTTGAACAGCAATCGCCGGTTCAGAGAAAGCGTCAACCGCGCGCTGCTCAGGCCGTACAATTTTTTTGCCGATGTCCGCGATCAGCGTATTTTGTCGAACCTTCACACAACCATTCTTGCTGTCATTGTTGCATTCACGCTTTCCATCGTTCTCTCAAGCATTCTGTTCCATTATCGGAGCGATGTAGTTGCCGATTACGTCTTGACGAATATTGTTTTTTCCGACCAGCTAAAAGCATCGTTGATTATGCTTGTGTGGTCGCCTCTTAAATGCGTCGTGGCAGGCGCAATGTTCGCGATTGCCGTGTTGTGTGTGCTGACGCTTCTGATCCAGTTGTTCGGCATCTTTGTCAGAACGAAGGTGTATTTTTTCCATTCCTATTCAATTGCCGTGTGGTCAACATTGCCGATGATTCTTTTTATTCCGTTGGGAATGATTTTGTACCGCGTCATGCAGACAGATATGTACGTGATACCAGTGTTGGCCCTTTTTGCCGTAGTTCTCTTGTGGATTTTCTTCCGTTTGCTGAAAGGCATTTCCATCATTTATGATATTCTTCCGCTGAAGATGTATGCTGTTGCGTTGCTGGTCGTCGCCGCCGTTGCGGCCGGCAGCTACGCGTATTTTGATTATTCGCGTTCAACGACAGCGTATGTGCATTATTTGTTCAGCACCATTATCCCGGCTTCTCATTGAACATTGCGGAGGCGTAGGGTATGTATCTTTCAAAATTGGAAGTTGTGGGCTTTAAGTCGTTTGCAAACAAAGTGCAGGTGAACTTTGATTCCGGCATCACGGCAATTGTCGGACCAAACGGCTGCGGCAAAACAAATGTCGTTGATTCGATTCGGTGGGTGCTTGGCGAACAGAAACCGAGCACGCTGCGAAGCGACAAGATGGAAGACGTGATTTTTAACGGCACGAAAAGCCGCAAGCCGCTGGGTATGGCTGATGTTTCACTGACCATCGAGAATACAAAAGGGATTCTTCCTTCCGAATATTCTGAAATTACAATTACACGACGCGTTTATCGTTCCGGTGAAAGTGAATACTTTCTCAACAAAACGCTGTGCCGTCTGAAAGATATTCGGGATTTGTTCATGGATACAGGCATGGGCTCAGATGCATACTCGGTCATTGAGTTGAAAATGGTCGAGGTAATTCTGAGCGACCGGACAGATGAGCGCCGCCGATTGTTTGAAGAAGCCGCCGGTGTCACAAAATACAAACACCGGCGCAAAGAAGCTCTCCGTCGTTTGGATTCCGTTCAGCAGGATCTCGTGCGCGTGAACGACATCGTGAAGGAAGTTCAGAAAGCGGTCAGCTCGCTCGAGCGTCAGGCGCAGAAAGCGGAAAAATACAATAATTTCATGAAAGAGCTCCGTGAACAGGAAGTCGCTCTCTTGGAACGGGAATATGCGGAGTTAATGGGCAGCATTGTTCCGTTGAAGGAACAACTTTCCGGTGCACGTACGGAAAAAGAGCGGATTGACCGCGAGCTTTCAAGCGAAGAAACGGAATTGGAAACGTTACGGGAAAAATTGTCTGCTCTTGAAAATCAATTAACGGCTTCGCAGGCAGATCTTTCGCGCCAGCAGCAACAAATCAATCAGGAACAGCAGCATCAGATTTCAGCGAGTGAGCGGAGAAAGTCTCTCGGCGATTCGATTGACCGCTATGAAAAGGATAAGCTCGACCTTCGGCAGCAGCAAAATGAATTAGAACAGCGTTCCGTTGAAGTGCGCGGTGCAATTGATGCTACACATATGAAAGTGGAAGATGCAGAAAAAAATTATTCTGCAAAGAAAGAAGAACTTGATGCTTTTGGACTTCAACTTGACGCAAAAAAATCTGACGTTAAAAGACTTCAGGACCGGATTCTTGAATTGCTGCACACTCTTTCGGAGAAGCGCCAGGCAAGTGAACGCGCCAAAGCCCGTATTGAAAACATTCGCGGACGCATCGAATATTCGTCGGAAGAAAATGCTATTTATCAAAATGAAATTGACACCAACACCGAACTTGTTGTGACGCTGACAGCAGAGGATCGGGAACTGCGAAAGCAGTTCGCCGAAGCGGAAGTTCGCGTTCATGATAAAGAATCGTACAAGCTTTCTCTTGAACGGGAAGTTCAGGAATTCCGCAACCGAGAATTTGAAACGCGCGGCGTTCTCGATCGCCGCCGCTCGCGTATGGATTTTCTCAAAGGCTTGGTAGAAAGCTTCGACGGGTTGTCCGAAGGGACAAAATTTCTTTTCACGAATGAAGAGTTCAAAACAAATGTGCAGACCACTGTTGCCGATGCGTTGACCACTGACGCCGAATATCGCGTCGCGATCGAAGCGGCGCTTGGGGAAGCTGCCGGTTTTATTGTAGTGAACAATGTTGAGGAAGCATATCGCGGTATCGAGTTTCTTAAACGCAATCAAAAAGGGAAGGCGACGTTTATTTGCTTGAACCGGATTCCCGTCGTTTCTCATAATGGTGCAATGATAAAGGGGGACGGTGTTCTTGGTGCGGCAAGAAATGTTGTCCGCTCCGAAGAGCAGTATGCGCCTCTTTTCGATTATCTTCTCGACGGTGTAGTGCTTGTGCAGGATGTGAACATTGCGGTTCGCCATGTTGATGAAGGCTCGCCGGTAAAGTTCGTGACGCTTGAAGGAGAAATGATTTCAAGCGAAGGATTGCTGAAGGGTGGTAGCGTGCGCTCCGATGAAGGAGGGATGATCGGGAAAAAAACGCAGATCGCGGAATTGGAAAAAGAGATTGCCGGTTTTGAAACAGAACTTGCGAGTCACAGGTCTGAAATCGACAAACGCACAATCTCGTTGAAAGCACTTGATCTCAGGGGGCTGATTGAAGCTGCAAAGCGTATCGAACAGAAGATGACAGCCGTCGAAATGCGCATTGCTCAGATTGAATTCGAGAAAAAGCGGATCGCCGAAAATGTTCAGCGGAACATAGCGGAAAATTCCCGCCTTGCTTCTGAAGCGGATACGATGCAGGCTGAATTGGATGTGCTTCTTCCTGAAGTGGCAAAATTAGAAGAAGAGAAATCGCTTGCAGAACAGAACGCCGGAGCGGCCTCGAGTGAATTGGAAACGATGGAGGTATTGTGGAACGAATACTCGCGCGTAGCGAATGACGCACACGTTGCCGTTCTTAATTTAGAGAATGAAGAAAGTAAGTTCGCGCGCGAGCTTGAGTATACACGTGCGACAATCGAAAATATTACAACAACGCTTTTACAGCGCGAGAAAGACATTACTGAAGCAAAGGCTGAAATTGAGCGCCTGACATCGGAGCTTGCACAAAGCGACAGCACGATTGTCCATTTACAGGAAGAACTTCGCACGATCATCCTGCAGAAGAAAGAAGTTGATGCCGAATATAATGCGAAGCGGGATGCGATGCATCAACTTGAGTTGAAAATTAAAGACGAGCGCCGGCTGCATGATGATTCAATGGGAACGACGCACGAGTTGGAAATGAGAGTCTCGGAATTGACGATGAAATGCGAGAATCTTGTTGCGCGCGCAAAGGAAGAATTTGATTTTGACCTGCAGCTAAAAGAATTTCCTTCGGAAGAGCCGTTTGATTTTGATGCTGCTCGTGCCGAAGTGCAACGACTGAAAGAAAAAATCGAATCACTCGGTGCAGTAAATTTTGCTGCGTTTGATGAATTCAAAACAGAATCTGAACGGCTCGAATTTATTACGGCACAGCGGAACGACTTGATCGAATCGGAGAAAACTCTGCTTGCTACAATCGAAGAAATCAATGCCACAGCCCAGCGAACATTTCTTGAAACGTTTGGAAAAATTCGCGACAATTTCATTGCGACGTTCAAAGGTTTGTTTGATGAAGGTGACGAGTGCGATCTTCGTTTGGAAGATGGTGTTGATCCGTTGGAAGCGCGCATAGAAATTATTGCGAAGCCGCGCGGCAAACGTCCGACATCCATCGATCTTCTTTCTGGCGGAGAGAAAACGCTCACTGCTATTGCGCTGCTGTTCGCAATCTATCTCGTCAAGCCGAGTCCGTTTTGTATTCTTGATGAAGTTGATGCGCCGCTTGACGATTCAAACATTGATCGCTTCACGCGTATTATCCGGAAGTTCAGTAACAATACTCAGTTCATTGTCGTTACGCATAACAAGCGGACAATGGAAGCCGCGAATGCGATGTACGGCGTCACAATGGAAGAAGAAGGTGTTTCGAAATTGGTTTCCGTTCGGTTTAACGAAAATAAAGTTGCAGAAAATTGATGGCTCATCCGGTTTCCTATATTGTCTTCACAGATTTTGACGGTACGATGATGCAGGTTGACATCGGCGATGAAATGTTTCAACGATTCGGGCGCCGCGATGAATGTGTTGATCTTTTCTGCCGCTATCGCAACGGCGAAATCACTGCGCGCGAATGCTGGATCGATGAATGCAACACTGTGGAGTTTCTGAAACGTGAAACGCTGGAAAATTTTGCCCGCGAGAAACCGGTTTCCGGCGGTTTCCATGAATTTGTTCGCTATTGTGAAGGGCGCGATATTCCGATTCACATTTTGAGCGACGGCTTCGACGCGTACATTGATGTCGTTCTTGCGCGCGAAGGATCATCGTACATACCGCGGCATTCAAACGAGCTGCAATTTCTTCCTGACGGAAAAATTGCGCCGCTGTTTCCGCACACCGATGCTGAATGTTCCCGCTGTGCGAATTGCAAACGTAATCATGTTCTCTCGCTTTCAAGCGATGAGCACGTTATTGTGTATATCGGTGACGGTTATTCCGACCAATGTCCTGCGCGCTACGCTGATATTATATTTGCAAAAAAAGCGCTCTTATCATTCTGTGAAAAAGAGAATATCACCTATCATCGTTTCGAAACATTTCACGATGTGCTGAAGAAATTTCAGGAGATTGTTGAATCCTCCGCAGGTGGACGCCCTCGGCGGACGGCAGCATTGGCACGCAAAGAAATTTTCATACAGGAATGAGTGATGGATCTTCGCCAGAAAATATTTGAAGTCCGCAGTTATACGCCGATTCCTTTTTTGCTTGCTATGATGCTGTATGCACATCCGACCATTGCAAGTCTTGTGATTGGTTTTTTGTTTGCGGTGAGTGGTGAAGCTGTCCGCTTGTGGGGCGTTTCGATAGCTGGCAGCGAGACGCGCACTACAGGACCGGTCGGTGCGACAAATTTAGTTACGGAAGGTCCCTTTGCATACGTCCGCAATCCGCTCTATGTCGGGAATATTTTGTTGTACGTCGGCTTCGGAATTATGTCGAATGCATTGATGCCGTGGCTGCAGCTTGCAGCGGTGATATTTTTTATCGTTCAATATTCACTTATCGTTTCGAAGGAAGAAGAGCATCTGCGTTCTGCGTTCGGCGAAGAGTATTGCCGATATTGCGGGCACGTTCCGCGCTTTTTCCCTCAGCTGACGAAGTATGTCGGCGAGCATTCGTTTCACCGTGAAGCAGATATTGCGCGTGGCATACAATCTGAACGGCGAACGCTTCAGGCATTCACTTTGGTTTCAGCAGTTTTGCTCGTTGAATTTTTTACTCGTCATTAATGAAAGCAAGTGCAAAAGTGCTTCAGCGAGTGATGATAATTGCAGGAGAAACCTCCGGTGATGTGCATGGAGCGGGTGTGGTGCGTGAATTGAAACGTCGTCAGCCATCCATCGAAATTTTCGGTATCGGCGGCGATATGATGCAGCGTGAAGGTATGACGCTGACGTACCATGTTCGTGAGCTGTCGTTCATGGGATTCTGGGAAGTGGTGAAGCATCTTCCCCTCATTCGTTCGGTTGAGCGGACAATGGAGCAATTGTTGAAATTGAAAAAACCCGACGTCGTGTTATTGATTGATTATCCCGGATTCAATTTGCGGTTTGCACGTGTGATAAAGAGCTACGGAATCAAAATTGCCTACTACATTAGTCCACAGGTATGGGCGTGGAAAAAAGGACGCATCAAAACAATGAAAGACGTTGTTGACAAGATGCTTGTCGTGTTTTCTTTTGAAGCAGATCTTTACAAAAAAGAAAATATCCCTGTGGAATTTGTTGGCCATCCGCTTCTGGAAGAATTAAATGTCGAATGGTCGCGTGAGCAATTTTGTAAGCGTTATGGTATCGATTCGAGGAAAAAAATTTTGGCGTTAATTCCGGGGAGCAGGCAGCAGGAAATTGCAAATATCTTTTCCGTGATGGCGCGGGCAGCGAAGGAATTGAAAGACTCGTTTGCATTGGAAGTCGTTGTTGCGGTCGCACCGCATCTTTCTCTCGATGCTTATCGTGAGTATGTACCGGAGGGATGTGACATTCATTTTGTTGAAGGCGCAACGCATGACGTGATGAAATTTTCCGATGCGGCTGTTGTTACCTCGGGAACGGCAACGCTTGAAACTGCTTGCTTCGGCACGCCGATGATTGTCGTGTATCGTACTTCATGGATCACGTACTTGATCGGCCGTGCGGTTGTGCGTATCAAGAATATAAGCTTGGCAAACATTGTCGCAGGTAAATCTGTAGTGCCTGAATTGATTCAGCATCGGGCAACGGTGCAGCGCATTGTATCGCTCGCGTCGAAGTTATTGAATGATGAAAATGTGCGCGCAACTATGCGCAGCGAACTTCTTGCTGTAAAAGAAAAGCTCGGCTCTGCCGGAGCCTCTACGCGAGTCGCAGAAGCAATTTTTGCCATGAGTTGAAAAGATCATGGTAAGGAACAAAACACTTTCACGAATCTTGAGCTTTGTTCTGTGGATGTTGTCATCTCTGCTTTGCAAAACAGTTCGCATTCGTTGTGCGAACGAAGCGTTCTTTTCAGCCGAAGGCGGATCCGCCTCTGGCGGAGAAAAGACAAACAATCAAAATTATGTCGCTGCGTTCTGGCACGGCTCGATGCTTATGGGCTGGTATATTCATCGTCCGAAAAGCAAGCGGCGTGTCTCAGCGCTGGTCAGTCAAAGCTCAGACGGCGAAATCTTATCGTCTCTGCTTGAACATTGGAATTACTTGATGATTCGCGGTTCGGGCCACACCGGAGGAAAAGAAGCTATGCAGTTGATGATTGACGCTGTTGCTGGCGGTTCGTCGTTGTGCATTACGCCGGATGGTTCGACTGGCCCGCGCCACGTTATGAAAATGGGCGCTGTTCGTGTTGCGCAGCAAGCGGGTGTTCCGTTAATCCTGACCGGCATTGCAATGAAAAGAAAAAGGATTTTGAAAAGCTGGGATCAATTTGAAATTCCTCTTCCATGGACAGAGGCATGCGTTTGTTACAGCGACCCGTTAATGATTGAAGCACATCTTGAAGGTGCAGCACTGAATAGGGTTCTTGAAAAATGTCAATCGCAAATGTCTGCACTACAACAACAAGCAGAAGAATTATTGGGGCAGCAGCGATGAAACCGATTCCCGCTCTTCTCCCGTTCTCATGGCTATATGGAATTGGTATCGGCACGCGGAATTTGCTTTTTGATGTCGGCGTATTAAAAAGCTGTCGCGTAAATGCACGCGTGATTTCAGTCGGCAATATTACAGCGGGCGGGACAGGAAAAACGCCGATTGTTGAAATGCTTGCCCAACAATTTTTGGAAATGCGGTTGCATGTAACAGTATTGAGCCGCGGTTACAAACGAATTTCTCACGGCTTGGTAGAAGTAAGCGACGGCTCGAAGATCAAAGCATCGGTGGAAGAATCCGGTGATGAGCCGTTTCAGATTGCGCAGAAGCTGCTCGATGTTGCTGTGATTGTGGATGAGCAACGAGCAAGAGGTGCGCAGTATGCGGTTGAAAAACTCGGCGCTGAAGTTATTCTACTTGATGATGGATTTCAGCACAGGCGATTGCACCGTGATTGTGACATTGTAGCGATTGATGCGTCGCAATCGCCATTTGAAATGCCGTTGCTGCCTGCAGGTAATCGCCGCGAACGGCTGAGTTCATTGAAACGCGCAAGCGCTGTCGTGATAACAAGAGCAGCTTCGGAAACAATCGCGGATGATGTACGGGCAAAAATTAGGAAATTCAGCAAGGCAGAAATATTCAGCTGCTCATTTCAAACAGACACGATCCGTGATGCAAAGAGTAAAATGGTGATTGGAAATGAAGCCGCAAAGGGAAACCACGCGCTTGCGTTTTGTGGAATTGGCAACCCTAAAGATTTTCGGAAATCGTTTGAAAGAAGTGGATTAGATGTTGTCGCGGTTCGTGAATTTCCTGACCATCACAGATATTCGAAGAATGATATCACAATGCTGCAAGAAGAAATGAAACAATGTGGAGCAGAAGTTTTGTTGACAACGGAAAAAGATGCCGTACGGTTTTCAAGCAACAACGCCGCGCTTGATGCGCCGCTCTGGTACCTTGAAATGAAAGCGAAGATCAATGAAGAAGAACAGTGGAAAGCGTTTATCGTTTCAGTGATTGAAAAATAATATGAAAATTGCCGTTACACGAAGCACGAAATCTGACGAGAAATTTGCAAAATATCTCGACTGGCTTCATGATACCGATTCTTCTGTTGAATATTCTGTGCTCTTGCATGAACGTGGAAATCTTGGCGAGATAGAACAATGCGACGGATTGCTTTTGACCGGAGGCGGTGATGTGCATCCGAAATTTTACGGGAAAAACGACGTTCATCATCATGCTGAAGATGTTGATGAGCATCGGGATGCATTTGAATTTTCCGCCGTTCGCCGCGCGTTCGACCGCCAGTTGCCGGTGTTAGGTATTTGTCGCGGGCTTCAAGTTGCGAATGTTTTTCTTGGAGGCTCGCTTTACCTTGATTTAGCGGCAGAAGGTTTCGAGTCTCATGCTTCTAAAAAAGAAAACGAATTGCGCCACAAAATTATACTTGAGCGAACTTCATTGCTGACTGAAATCACGGGTGCAATGAACGGTGAAGTTAATTCGTACCATCATCAGGCGGCAAGCATCCCGGCTTCAGTATTGAAAGTTTCTGCTCGTTCAGCCGATGGTGTGATTGAAGCGATGGAATGGGATGAACGGCGCCAGCGTTCATTTCTGTTGCTTGTTCAGTGGCATCCGGAACGCACGCATGATAAAGAAAATGTATTTTCAAAAACTATTGCACGAAAATTTCTAGAAGAAGTGCACCATGCAGTGAAACAGTCTCAAAGGGATTTTCTACAGACACAACCAACGTAAACATTTATTCATTATTTATTGAAAAGGAAAATTACAGTTATGCCTAAGTATGTATATTTTTTCGGCAGTGGAAAAGCCGAAGGTAAAGCAGAGATGAAAAATCTTCTCGGCGGCAAAGGAGCAAATCTTGCGGAGATGACGAATATCGGATTACCGGTGCCTGCCGGTTTTAGCATTTCAACAGAAGTCTGCACGTATTACTACGCGAACAAGCGAACATATCCAAAGTCGCTGAAAAATGAAGTTACATCTGCTATCAGAAAAGTCGAACGAGCGATGGGAGCGAAGTTCGGCGATCTAAAAAATCCGCTGCTCGTTTCTGTTCGTTCCGGCGCACGCGCTTCAATGCCGGGAATGATGGACACCATTCTTAATCTTGGCATTAATGATGAAGTTGCTGAAGGACTTGTGAAGAAAACCGGTAATTCGCGTTTTGTTTATGATTCCTACCGGCGCTTTGTACAGATGTACGGCGATGTCGTACTCGGCCTAAAGCCAGTGCACAAAGATGAAATTGATCCGTTTGAAGTGATCATCGAAGCAAAGAAACATGAAAAAAATGTAAAGCTCGATACAGAGCTTACTGCCGATGATCTGAAAGACCTTGTTGGGAAATTCAAGCGTGCGATCAAAGAAAAAACCGGTTACGATTTTCCGCAAGAGCCGATTGAACAAATGTGGGGCGCCATTGGTGCGGTGTTCGGCTCGTGGAACAACGACCGTGCAATTGCGTACCGGAAAATGTACGATATTCCCGAATCGTGGGGAACCGCTGTTAATGTGCAGTCAATGGTATTTGGCAATATGGGCGAAGATTCCGGAACAGGCGTCGCTTTTACGCGCGATGCGGCGACCGGAGAAAATGTGTTCTACGGCGAGTATCTCATGAATGCGCAAGGTGAAGATGTCGTTGCCGGAATACGAACGCCTCTTCCAATTTCTGAACTTGCTCATGATAATCCGAAAATTTATGGACAGCTTGAAAAAATCCGGAAGACGCTGGAAAAACATTATCGCGACATGAACGATATTGAGTTCACTATTCAACAAGGCAAACTCTACATGCTGCAATGTCGCGTCGGAAAGCGTACCGCATTTGCTGCAATCAAGATTGCCGTTGATATGGTCGGTGAAAAACTTATTTCTGAAAAAGAAGCGCTTAGCCGGATTGAGCCGGAGCAATTGAATCAGCTGCTGCGCCCCGTCTTCGATCTGAAAGAAAAAGAAATGGCGGTCAAAAACAATCGCTTGCTTGCAAAAGGACTGAACGCCGGCCCTGGTGCAGCGGCGGGCCGCATTGTGTTCAACGCACCCGATGCAGAGGAATGGCGCAACCGCGGTGAAAAAGTTATTCTCACACGCATCGAAACATCGCCGGAAGATATTAAAGGAATGGATGCGGCTGAAGGAATTCTCACCGCACGCGGCGGAATGACATCGCATGCCGCACTTGTTGCCCGCCAAATGGGCAAGGTGTGTGTCGCGGGTTGTTCGTCGCTCGAAATTGATTATGCATCGCACACGATGAACGTTAACGGGCGAGCCTTGAAAGAAGGAGACTGGATTTCACTCGACGGAACCACCGGCGAAGTGATTGAAGGAAAACTTCCGACGAAGCCTTCGGAAGTTTTGCAAGTGTTGATTGACAAGACGCTTGATGCACAACGCGCGCCGGTATACCAGCAGTTTGCGAAAGTGATGGCATGGGCGGATAAATACCGCCGACTGAAGATTCGCACGAATGCAGATCAACCCGATCAAGCGTTGAATGCCGTCGCGTTCGGTGCAGAAGGAATCGGGCTGTGCCGGACCGAGCACATGTTTTTCGGCGAAGGGAAAATCGGCCCGATGCGCGAAATGATTCTTGCAGAAACTGTTGATGACCGGAAAAAGGCGTTGGCAAAATTGCTTCCTCTGCAACGCACCGACTTTGAAGGAATTTTTGAAGCGATGAACGGCCGCCCTGTCACAATTCGTACCATTGATCCACCGTTGCACGAATTTCTTCCCCATGAAGAAGCAGCACAACGCGAACTCGCAGCACAAATGGGAATCTCGTTCGAAAAAGTTCACCAGCGTGTTGAAGATTTGCACGAGTTTAATCCGATGTTAGGATTCCGCGGCTGCCGTCTCGGCATTATTTATCCTGAGATTACCGAAATGCAGTCGCGCGCTATTTTCGAAGCGGCGGCAAATATTCAACTCAAAGGAACCAAAGTGGAACCTGAGGTGATGATTCCTCTCGTCGGAAACGTGAAGGAACTCGAACATCAGGAAAAAATTGTCCGCCGCGTGGCGAAAGAAGTCATGACGGAAAAAGGCGTGAAGTTCAAATATCTTGTCGGAACAATGATCGAAGTTCCGCGCGGTGCTGTCACTGCGGATGAGATTGCAACTGTTGCGGAGTTCTTCAGTTTTGGTACCAACGATCTCACACAGACAACGCTCGGAGTCAGCCGCGATGACGCAGCGCGCTTTCTCATCCCGTACGTTTCAAAGGAGATTTACCCAAAAGATCCGTTTGAAGTGTTGGATCGTACAGGTGTCGGCACGTTAATGAAAATCGCAATTGAAAAAGGACGTTCTGTCCGCAGCGATTTGAAAGTCGGAATTTGTGGTGAACACGGTGGTGAGCCGTCGAGCGTGGAATTCTGCCATCAAATCAACCAGAACTACGTCAGTTGTTCACCGTTCCGCGTTCCGATAGCACGCCTCGCTGCTGCACGAGCGGCGTTAAAAGATGCACCGGCGGCGATGCGCAAAAAAGCTGAGAAGAAATCAAAGAAGAGGTAAAAAAACAGTTGTTAGTAGTCGGTATGCCAGTAGCCAGTAAGAATTTTTTCTACTGGCTACTGAATGCTGTTCACTGACTACTGACATTCAATTCACTCGCTCCTGTAAGAGCGCATGTTGAACAATCGGGCTTTTCGCCCAGAAAGAATGTTAAACGATGAAACTTTCGGATTTCAAGTATCCGCTGCCAAGAAATCTTATTGCAAAGTATCCGGCGAACCCGCGCGATCACTCACGCCTGCTTGTGCTGAACCGCGCGGAAGAGACGATCGAAGATAGACGGTTTTCGGATGTTGTGGACTATTTTGACAAAGGAGACTGCCTTCTTGTCAATGATACGAAAGTATTTCAGGCGCGCTTAATGGGCAGGAAAGAAAAAACCAACGCGAAGATCGAAGTATTTCTTCTCCGGCAATTGAATGTTGAAGACAATATTTGGGATGTGATTGTTGATCCTGCGCGGAAAGTTCGGATTGGAAATAAAATCTATTTTGACGATGGAAGTATTTGGTGCGAGGTAATTGACAATACTACATCGCGGGGGCGCACTGTGCGTTTCAACTATACAGGCGATTTTTTTAAGCTTGTTGAAAAAATCGGGCACACGCCTCTTCCGTACTATATCAAGCGTGAAGCGATAGAAAAAGACAAAGCCGCATATCAGACAGTTTATGCGAGAACAGTCGGCGCGGTTGCTGCACCGACAGCCGGATTACATTTCACGAAACCGTTGTTGAAGAAACTCGAACGAAAAGGCGTGAAGATGGCGTCGGTGTTGCTGCATATCGGCTTAGGAACATTTCGCCCTGTCGAAGTAGAGGATTTGACCAAGCACAAAATGGATTCTGAATTTTACGAAGTTCCGTCGGAATCTGCGCGCGTTGTCAATAAAGTGATTGATAATCGAGGGAGCGTTGTTGTTGTCGGAACAAGTGCGTGTCGTGCGGCTGAATCGAGTGTAACGGTCGACGGTCATTTGAAAGAAAGCCGCGGCTGGACGGACAAATTTATTTTTCCTCCGTACGATTTCAAAATTCCAGATAAGCTGATCACAAATTTCCACATGCCGGAATCAACGCTGCTGATGCTGGTTTCCGCTTTTGGCGGACATGAGATGGTGATGCGGGCATACAAGCATGCGATTAAGAAAGGATACCGGTTCTACAGCTACGGCGACGCAATGTTGATTCTCTGAGCCTGAGCACCCCATGCAATTATCAATGAAATTTGTTACCCTTGCGTTGCTGAACGTTGCAGTGATTTGGATTTTCATTTGGCTCTTCCGCAAGAAAAATCTTCTTACCTATTTCAGCGGCGGCCGCTGGTGGCTCACGTGGCTTGCGACCGGCGTTATCACGTTGATGGACGAACTCACGTCCATCTTCTATGTTCCGGCTGAGTCATGGCGTTTCATCGGCCTGCATGCGATCGCTTTCATCGCAATCACTTCGCTGTTCATTCGTTTTCTTTCAACACGCATGACCGAGATCGCTCAGATTCTTGAACATCACAATCTTCGCGGCGGCGGAGTATACTCATTTTCCTATTTCGTCCTCGGTCCGACACTTTCCTTTGTTGCCGTTGCCTCGATTATGGTGGATTATATTCTTACGGCGTGTATCTCCACTGTCAGCGCAGTTGAAAACGGATTGACGTTTTTAGCGATTCCGCCGGAACAGAAATTTTTTATTATGTTTGCTGTTGTGTGGGCAATTGCCGGCCTGAATATTCTTGGCATCCGTGAGAACGCAAGATTTACATTCGGCTTATTTTTTGTTGTTGCGGTTGTTTTGTTAACATTTCTTGCATCGGCGTTGTATGAATCAACCGGCGCTTCGTGGGGAATAATTGGTCACAGTTTCACGAATGCTGTAAGTGAAGTGCATGAGCGCGGGGCGATTGGAGGGTATGGATGGTCGATCTTCGCAGTGGCAAGCTGCATTCTCGCATATTCTGGGATCGAATCGGTCCTGCAAACCGCAGGACTTGTAAAAAGCTGGCGGGATATTCACAAGGCATATATTTTTCTTGCATTGACCGTGGGTATCTTCACGCCGATGATCTCGATGCTTGTCCTCAGTTCTCCGGTGAATGTCGCCGCTCATGAAACCGACTTGTTGACACAATACGCAGCAGCTCTGAATGGTATTCCCTTTGGGGTTATTGTGGGCGTCATCGCAAGTGTTGCGTTGATCATGGCAGTTAACACGGCGTTTGTGGCGTCGAGCGAGTTGATGGAACGAGTAGCGCATCGGTACAATTTTCATTGGATCATCAGGACAAACAAACGTCAGTCACTCTACCGTATTCATGTGTTGAACGCGGTCTTGTTCACCATCATTATTCTTATTACCAGCGGCAGTCAAAAAATACTTGCCGAGATGTACGCGCTGGGACTTGTGGCAAGCTTTTCCATCAATATGGGATGTCTGTTGATTTACAGATATTCCACCGGGACAAAGGAAATTCGTGAGTACTATACCTCGCGCACCGGTACGTTAATTATTTTCATTATTCTTATCTCCTGTTTAGGTTATCTCGTTTATGACAAACCATACGGCACAGCCCTTTGGCTGGGTGCGACTGCGTTTTCACTTTTAGTCGGCATCCGGGTGGCAAAGAAAAAGGCGCCGGAAAAGACGGAGATCGAGCAGACAGATACGCCGATGCAAATGGTGTTCGCACTGGCAGAGGCGCCGAACGATAACGTGCATATTTATTTCAAACGCCCATTAGAATCAGTGGGTATGCACGATCCCAATGTTGCGTTCGTGAGCTTTTATTCCCCGCGAGCCGGAATACCGCAGCGGGTTGCACTAAACCATTATCGTTTTGCAAGCGCTGGTCAATCGCTCTTTGAGAGCATCACTGAACTACTCTATGTTCTGAAGTACGAGTTACCCCACAAGTCCGTTACAGTGCATTTCGGCTGGCCTCTCTCTTCTTGGATTGATCGTTTTTCAATTGGCGTTATGGTGTATAGTATTATGCGCCTTCCTAAAATATTTCCAGAGTTTGATTTCGTAATCGAGTATTTTGGAAAGAGCACCGTTATGTCTTCTCATCATCCGAAATAATCTATGGTTACAAGTGTCATTATCCCCGCAGCAGGTTTCGGCGAGCGTATGGGGGCACCGGTGAGCAAGCAGTTTTTGTCGCTCCGCGGAAAACCGATCATCATTCATACGCTGGAGCGGTTTCAACAATGCGGCGAGATTGCTGAGATTGTGATTGCTGCGCGGCGTTCGGCATTTCAGCAAATTGAATTTCTCGTACGCGAATTTCATCTTACGAAAGTTCGCCCTCTTGTTGAAGGAGGGAAACGCCGGCAGGATTCGGTGGCGAACGCATTGAATTCTATCAACCGGCAAGCCGACCTTGTCGTTGTTCACGATGCTGTTCGCCCGTTCATTCATCGGAAAATTCTTCTTGAAGCAATTGAAAAAGCTTCCGCACATTCAGCTTCGGTTGTTGCAGTTCGCGCAAAAGACACCCTGAAAATCGGAAATGAAAATTCTTTCATTGAAAGCACATTGAATCGCTCGTCAGTGTGGATTGCACAGACGCCGCAGGTTTTCAAAAAGGAAATTCTTTTTCAAGCGTACGAATACGGAAAGAAGAACGGTATTGAAGCAACGGATGACGCGTCGCTTGTCGAACAGACTGGAATTCGGCCTGTTCTTGTCGAAGGCAGTTATGATAATATCAAAATTACTACGCCAGATGACCTGGAATTCGCGGAAGTTCTTGCACGCAGGTTCGAAGGTTAATGGAGCACTTGACTTTCATAGTTTCGTTCCATAATTTTTTCACGGTTGAGTTTGTTTCATTAGAAGGAAAGGAAAGAGCATGATCAATCTCGTAATTGTCGTGGTGTTGAGTTACCTCGTCGGTTCAATTCCGACGAGCATCATTGCGTCACGACTCGCTCGGGGGCTCGACATCCGCAAATTCGGGAGTGGAAATGCCGGCGGCACGAATGTTGTCCGCGTATTAGGATGGAAAATAGGAGTTACTGTCATTTTGTTTGATATTTTGAAAGGCGCGATTGCAACAATTATCATCGCGCGGCTTTTTTGGAATCCGACACTTCCTTTCCACAACGAAACGCCGTTCACCGATTTTACCGTTGTGCAAATCATCTGCGGAGTTGCAGCGGTACTCGGACATGTCTGGACGTTGTTTGCAGGTTTCAAAGGCGGCAAAGGCGTTGCCACGGGTGCAGGGATGCTGCTTGCCGTTGCACCGGTGGAGTTTGGTGTCTCAATTTTTATTTTTGTTCTTGTCTTTGCAATTTCTCGTTACGTTTCGCTCGGCTCGATCTTAGCCGCAATGGCATTTCCACTGACAATGTTTTTCCGCGAGAATGTGTTTAATGTCAACATTCATGGTTATCACACATTGATTTTTTTTGCTATCGCAATTTCTGTGTTGCTTCTTTTCACACACCGCTCCAACATCAAACGATTGCTTGCGGGTACCGAACATAAGTTAACATCGTTTCGTGGTTCGTCGCGCACGTCATAATGGCGGCGGATTTTTTTTGTAAAGAGGTAAGTCATGCGCGTTGCCGTGTTAGGCGCGGGTAGTTGGGGCACGACTCTCGCAATACTTCTTGCTGATAATCACCACGCAGTTTCGTTGTGGACATACCGGCCTGAACAAGCAGAGATGATGACTCAAACGCGGGAAAATCCCGCGTTCCTGCCTGGCATCAAAATCCCCGACGACATTGCTCTTCTCACCGATATTGAAAAAGCAGCGGCGAATAAGGAGTTGATAGTTTCAGCGGTTCCTTCTCAGTTCCTTCGCCCTGTTTTGCAGCAGATTGCTCATGTTGACCTCTCAGGAACGGTTATTGTGAACGTCGCAAAAGGAATTGAAAATAATTCCTTGATGACAATGTCGGAAGTAATGCTGGATGTTTTAGAATATGAGAAGAAAGCCAATCTTGCGATTTTGTCCGGACCCAGTCATGCGGAGGAAGTGAGTAAAAGAGTTCCGACAGCGGTGGTTTCTGCGTCGTGGAATATGAAGACTGCGAAATTGGTTGCAGCGGCATTTACGACGCCGTATTTTCGTGTGTATGTGAATGACGATATTCGCGGCGTCGAACTCGGCGGTGCGTTGAAAAATGTCATTGCTGTCGGCGCGGGCGTTATTGATGGTGCCGGCTTTGGCGATAACACAAAAGCGGCGATTATGACGCGAGGCATTTCCGAAATGACACGACTCGGCGTCAAAATGGGAGCGCTGCCCCGAACCTTCGCAGGACTCTCCGGTGTCGGCGATTTAATTGTGACCTGCATGAGCAAGCACAGCCGCAATCGTTACGTCGGTGAAGAAGTTGGCAAAGGGCGCAAGCTTGACGATGTGCTGAAAGAAATGGTGATGGTTGCTGAAGGTGTCGCGACATGCCAGGCAGCCGTTGATTTGGCGGAGAAACATCATACGGAGATGGCGATCTTTTGCGAAGTCCGAAAAATTCTTTTCGAAGGAAAGAATCCTCATCAGGCAACAGAAGATTTAATGACGCGCGAAGTAAAGCACGAATCGTGGAGTTAGCTCTTGCTTAAATTTTGGTGTATCGCCAAAGTTCTTTCGTTCACTTTCTAAGGTGATCATGCATGAAACTCTTTCTTATGCTTTTGCTCCCATTTTCTTTTGCTACCGCTCAACACTACGCCGACGCAATTTTCATCAATGGGAAAATCTGGACTGTGGACGCTTCTCTTCCCGAAGCCGAAGCTGTTGCCGTCGCTGATGGAAAGATCATCGCCGTAGGAACAACGACTGAAGTAAAACGATATGCAGGCTCTTCGACTCAAGTCATAGATCTGCATGGAAAGAGAATGCTGCCGGGATTTATTGACGATCACACGCATTTCCTGAGCGGCGGATTTCAATTACAAAATGTTGATTTGCGTTATGCCAAAAGTGAAGAAGAATTTGCCGGTATTATCAAACAACGTGCAGAAAAAAAACGGGGGAAATGGATCACCGGCGGCGATTGGGATCATGATAATTGGAAAGATGGAAAACTTCCGACGAAGGAATTGATTGACGAATGGACTGCAACAACGCCAGTCTTTGTCAATCGGTACGATGGCCACATGGCATTGGCAAATTCTTATGTTTTGAAATTAGCGGGCATCACGAAAGATACCCCTGACCCGCCTGGAGGAACAATTGTGCGTGATGCGAGAACCGGCGAGCCGACCGGCGTGTTGAAAGACGAAGCGATGTCAAAAGTGTACGCACTTATTCCTGATCCATCGGACGAAGATTTGTTGGAAGCAGCACGCCTTGCGCTTGCCGAAGCGCGGAAGTTTGGAGTGACCTCAATTCAAGATATGGCGTACAATTACGGCGCAAGAGACATTGATACGTACCGCGAGTTGCAGCGCCGCGGTGAATTGACGGCGCGAATGTATTGCCGCGCGTACATTGCCAATTGGAAATCGCTTGCCGATGCAAGTGTTCAGGCCGGTTTCGGTGATGACATGATCGCGCTCGGTTCGCTGAAGGCGTTTGCCGATGGTTCGCTCGGTTCTTCGACAGCGCTCTTTTCTGAGAAATTTCTAAACGAAGATACGCATGGTTTGGCAACCGATATTCTTCTCGATGGTCGCCTCGAACAATGGGCAACAGCGGCGGACAGCGCGCGATTGCAGATTTGTATCCACGCAATCGGCGACAGCGCAAACGGTTTGATTCTTGATATGTATGAACACATTGCTAAGAAGAATCCGAAATGGGATCGGCGGTTTCGCATTGAGCATGCGCAGCACATTCACCCTCAAGATTTCAAGCGCTTTGCAGAACTTGGAGTGATTGCCTCCGTGCAGCCATATCATGCAATTGATGACGGGCGATGGGCTGAAAAACGCATTGGGCATGAACGCTGCAAGACATCGTATGCGTTCAGAACTTTTCTGGATAACGGCGTGAAACTTTGCTTTGGCAGTGACTGGACAGTTGCGCCGCTTGATCCGTTGCTTGGAATTTACGCCGCCGTTACGCGGCGAACTACCGACGGCGCAAATCCGAACGGCTGGTTTCCGGAACAAAAAATTTCCGTCAGGGAAGCCATTGAATGCTATACCATTAACAATGCGTACGCCGCTTTTGAAGAAAACAAAAAAGGAAGCATTAGCGTCGGCAAGCTCGCCGATTTTGTTGTTCTTTCCGACGACATTCTTTCAATTGATCCGGTAAAGATCGCGGATGTCAAAGCAGAGATGACAGTATTAGGTGGAAAAATTGTTTACGAGAGCAAAGAGAAAGACTGAACGTTCGGCATGATACCAAAAGACAAGGCGTTGTACCATCAAATTCATCCTTTCAAGCTGTTTGTGGATTTTGCCACAGGGTTCCTTGCGGTGTATTTTTTCTGGCTTCACGATATCGTCACCGGAGTGCTTGTGGCATTTCTTCCTTCCATCGTTATTTCATTGATTATGATTTGGACGATGGATTTTAACAAACAGAAAAATTCGAGATTCGGGAAATATGTGGCGCGCTTCATGACGCGCCAGAAAGAAAATCTCCGATTGGCGGGATTTGCAGTGATGCTTGGCGGCGGCTGGTATCAATCATGGGGAATCATCATCGCAGGCTTTGTGATCGTTCTTTACTCATGGACATACGGACTTTTCTACCATTCAAAAGTACAATGACAATTTTGAGATGCACTAACGCGCTGTTTCTTTTCCTTCACTCTTTTTTTTAGCCAGTGTCGCTGCAATACGTCAAAGGAATCGGACCAATACGAGCAGCGGCGCTCAAAGCCGCGGGGATTGATTCGATTCAAAAACTCCTCTATTACTTTCCCCGTGATTATCTTGATCGTTCCCGTATAACAAAGATCAAAGACCTTCCGAAGTTTGTCGAAGCAGGAAATGAGGTCACGGTTATCGGTTCTGTGTTTCGTGTCGAATTAAAACGGACGCGGCAGGGAAAGAAAATATTTTTCCTCACATTAAAAGATAACACCGGATATCTGACGTGCGTTTTTTTCGCGGGATGGGAATGGCTGCGTAAAACATTTTCTTCCGGCGAGGTGCTTGCGGTTTCTTCGGTACCGGAATTTGACCGCCTGAACCGCGTGCAATTCATTCATCCTGAATTTGACAGGTTGAAAGTGAAGGATGAAGAAGACGATACGGATTGGAGTATGCTGCTGCACACCGGATCAATTGTTCCCAAATACCGTTCATCGGAAGAATTACGCAACGTCGGTTTGGATAATCGCGGCTTTCGACGCATCATCAAAAATGCTGTGCTTCATCATTTGAAAGAAGTCACGGAACATCTTCCCGATGAAATGCTCTTGAAGAATGAGCTTATCGGAGTTCAAGATGCGATTGCAAAAATTCATTTTCCTAAATCGTACGAAGAACGAGATATGGCGCTCCGCCGTTTGAAATTTGACGAGTTGTTTTATTTTCAACTGCTGCTTGCATATCGGCGGCGGGAGTTGAAAGGCGAGTTGCAAGGAATTCAATTTGAGGTAAAGAGCACGTTGGCTCGGCAATTATTGAAGTCGCTTCCGTTTGAGCTGACGAAAGCGCAGCGCAAAGTGATTCGGGAAATTACGGACGACATGCAATCCGCTTCTCCTATGAACAGATTATTGCAAGGCGATGTCGGAAGCGGTAAAACGATTGTCGCACTGTTCGCAATGCTGGTTGCAGTAGAAAACGGATTTCAATGCGCGCTCATGGCACCGACAGAAATTCTTGCCGAACAGCATTATTCAACGCTGAAGAATTTTCTTGGTGAATTGCCTGTTAATATTCGTCTGCTTGTCGGGGGTCAGCGTAAAAAATTGCACGAAGATATCGTGCAAGATATTCATCGCGGCTCAGCGCATATTGTTGTGGGCACGCATGCGTTGCTGCAGGAACACATTGAATTTGCCAATTTGGGCATCATTGTGATTGACGAGCAGCATCGTTTCGGCGTTGCGCAAAGGTCGCTGTTACGTGAAAAAGGCAGAACAAATCCTGATGTGCTCGTCATGACTGCGACTCCGATTCCCCGCACTCTGGCGCTCACGGTTTACGGTGATCTTGATATTTCTATCATTGACGAACTACCCAAAGACCGCAAACCAATTCGCACAGCCGTGCGAAGCGGGCGGGACAAAGAAAAGGTGTTCACATTTTTGCGCAAAGAAATTCACCATGGACGGCAAGCGTACATTGTTTATCCACTGATTGAGGAATCTGAAAAAGTAGAATTGAAAGCCGCTGTTGCTGAATTCAAACGACTCGGCGAGAATTATTTTCCTGATTTGCGTCTTGGTCTCTTGCACGGAAGGTTGACTTCTGAAGAAAAAGAAACTCTAATGACACAATTCAAAACCCGTCAACTCGACATCCTTGTGACGACAACAGTCATCGAAGTCGGCATTGACATTCCCAACGCAACCATTATGATCGTTGAAAATGCAGAACGATTTGGTTTGTCACAGCTGCATCAATTGCGCGGAAGAGTCGGCCGCAGCGCTGAACAATCTTATTGCATTCTTCTTACTGACGATCTGGCGCTGAAAAAGAAAACTCAGCTCGCTTCTGATCGTGCGGAGGCACATCGAGAAATTGCTGCGGCGAAAAAAAGACTTGCCACAATGGAGCGCACAACTGACGGGTTTGCAATTGCCGAAGTGGATTTAGAATTGCGCGGGCCAGGGGATTATTTTGGCACTCGGCAGAGCGGCTTACCGGAATTTAAATTGGTTGATATTGTTCATGATACCGCGCTGCTTTCTCTTGCTCGACGTGAAGCATTCGAACTTGTGCACGATGATCCTCAACTTCGTTTGCCGCAGCATCAGCACATCAGAAAATATTTTGAATTGTTGTTCAAAAATTTTCTTTCGTACATTCGTGTTGGTTAGTCTCTCTCAAGTTCTTCCCACCTCGTCTGCCACTCTGACATTCACTTTTATAAAACAAAGCAAAACGACACTTTTTTCTTGACAACGTGTCTAAAAACATTATATTAATACACAAGGTGGTTGAGCGATGATCATGCTCAGAAAAAATATGTATCACAACGTGAAAGGTATCGAAAGTTTTTTTTGATACATGAGTGAATGGAAGTCGCTCTGGTCTACAACTTGAAGAAGGATGACTCACACACACACAACAGCGAGAATCCTTCGAGTCAGAACATCATTGATGTCAGCACGCAAGTAACAAGAGTCAATAAGAGCGCTGATACGTATGCTGAGTGGGATACCATTGAAACAATCACTGCTGTTCGCGATGCACTTGCACATCGTCATACCGTGACGATGATTGAAGCTGATGACGGAATTTTTGACGCGCTTCGCAGTTTTCATCCCGACATAGTTTTCAATATTGCAGAAGGCCGGTTCGGTGCGTCCCGCGAATCTCAAATTCCGGCAATGTTGGAAATGCTTAACATCCCCTATACCGGCTCCGATCCTCTTACACTTGGAATTTGTTTAGATAAATCCCGCGCCAAAGAAATCCTTTCGTATTACAAAGTTCCCACACCGAAGTTCGTTGTTGTTCATTCGCTTTCTGAAATACGAATGGAGAATCTTTTTCTCCCCGCAATGGTGAAACCGTTGTATGAAGGTTCGAGCAAAGGGATTTTTAACTCATCGCTCGTGCGGACTTCACATGAGCTTTACGAGCAGGTTGAAAAAATATTGACTGAGTATAACGAACCCGCGCTTGTGGAAGAATTTCTGCCGGGCAGGGAATTCACGGTTGCTTTGCTGGGCAACGGCAGCTCCTTGCAAGTATTACCTATCGTTGAAATCAATTTTGATTCGCTTCCCAAAGATGTCAATCCGATCTATTCGTTTGAAGCAAAATGGATATGGGACGAAGTGACTAACCCGCTGGATATTTTTACTTGTCCGGCGCGAATTACTTCGCAGCTGCAAGCCGCGATTGAAAAAATTTGCCGGGATGCGTTTTCAGTTCTTCGTTGCCGCGATTGGTGCAGAATTGACGTGAGGCTGGATACGAATGGAAATCCGAACATCATCGAACTAAATCCATTACCCGGCATTTTACCGAATCCGGAAGAAAATTCATGCTTTCCTAAAGCGGCACGTGCGGCGGGAATATCGTACGATGAAATGATTAACAAAGTGCTTGATGCTTCATTTTTACGGCTTGATATTGCCCAGCTATAACTCGTTGAAATGAAAAGAGATAGAACGATCATTTTACAATGTGAGAGGATGACATGAAGAAAAGGATACGAATCTCCGTGATTTTCAATGAGCCAACTATTCAAACTGCGGACGGGCGAAAGTTTATTTCTGAAAGCGGTCAATTGCAGGAAGGAATACTTGAGACGCCGCAAGTAGCCGGGTTAATTGACATGTCGGAGGTAGGAGTCGTTGAAGAAAAGGAAGACATTAAAACTGCACTTCAAGCGCTCGGCTACGAAACCACAGTGTTCAATATGTCGAACAACATTGATCAATTGTTGGACTTCCTAAAAAACACGAAACCCGATTTGATTTTTAATTTGGTGGAAGGCTTGGGTGATCAGGCAATTCACGAAATGCACGTTGCAGGAATCTATGAAGTTTTGGGAATTCCTTACACGGGTTCCGGTCCGTTAACATTGGGAACGTGTTTGAATAAAGCACGCACAAAAGAAATTCTCACCTATCATCATTTGCCGACGCCAAAGTTTTTTTTCTGCACGCAGTTAAGTCAGGTTAATGCTGACGATTTGGAATTGAAGTTTCCGATGATAGTCAAGCCCGCCCGTGAAGATGCAAGTGTGGGAATTGATAACAACTCTATCATTGAAACAATGACGGCGCTGAAAAGGCGCGTCAAACATATTTTTGATCACTTCGATCAACCGGCATTGGTTGAAGAATACATTGACGGAAGAGAAGTGAATGTTGCTGTCATTGGCAATGGCAAACCAATTGTGCTTCCGATTTCGGAGATTGATTTTTCAGGGCTGCCATCCAACTATCCGAAAATAGTAACGTACGATGCAAAATGGATGCAAGGAACAGCGGAGTATGAAGGAACAAAAGGCATTTGCCCAGCCGATGTTCCGCTCGATGTTGAAGCAAAAGTAAAAAGCCTGGCGCTTCAGGCGTACCAAATTATGGGATGCAGGGATTACGCGCGCGTTGATGTACGTCTGTCGAAAGATAACAAGCCGTACATTCTTGAAGTTAATCCGAATCCCGATATTTCCGATGACGCAGGATTTATCCGCTCGGCGCACACGTACGGTTTTAATTTCGACGAGATCGTCGGCAAGATTGTTGATTTTGCGTTGAAGCGAAATCCATGAGAGAGCATTTTCTAATTCCTCTATGACGATACGATGCCTTCGACGCGAGGATCAAGAATCGATTAAGAATATTCTCGCCGCCACAGAGATGTTCAGCGCGGAAGAAATTGAAATCGCGGTCGAACTGATTCAAATTTATCTTGACGATCCTAAACAAAAAGATTATGAATTGTTTACAAGCATTGACGAGAACAACCGGGTGCTTGGCTATGTCTGTGTCGGTCCCACACCGGCAACGATCGGCACTTATGATTTGTATTGGATCGCAGTTGAGCCAATGCTTCATAGCAAAGGTGTCGGCACAGCATTGCTTTCATTTGTTGAACAGCGTTTGAAAGAACACGGCGGGAAGCTATTGATTGCTGAGACGTCGTCAATGCAAAAGTATAAGAACACGCGGGCATTTTATGAGCGAAAAGGTTTTGTACAGCTTGCGCGAATTCCCGAGTATTACAAGCCGGGAGACGATCTCGTTATCTACGGCAAATATCTGACAACAACATAGGTGAAATTTGTATGGAACTCTGGCAAGAGATGTTGAGAGCAAGTGTTGACAGCGGAAAAGATCTTGTCGAACGGTTTGGCTTTGACAAGGATTTGGCAGAGAAACTGAATTCACTCTTTCATATCCGTATCAATCCGTATTATCTCAGCCTCATCCGATATCCCGGCGACCCAATCTGGCTGCAATGTATTCCTGACGCGCAAGAGCTTGAAGACGATGGCTTTCCGCTCGATCCGCTTAACGAGGAAGGCGACAGCCCTGTTCCGAGCATCACGCATCGTTATCCGGATCGTGTACTGTTTTTAACGACAAGTCAATGCTCCATGTATTGCCGGTTCTGTACGCGCAAAAGAAAAGTTGGCGATTCGGGAAAAATCAGCATGAAATACATTCAATCCGGATTAGATTATATTGCGGCACATCCGGAAGTGCGCGATGTTATTCTTTCCGGCGGCGATCCGCTCATGCTGACCGATGTGATGCTGGAAAAAATTATTTCAGGCTTGCGGGCGATTCCTCATGTTGAAATTATTCGCCTGGGGACGAAAATGCCGTGCGTCCTTCCGCAACGAATTACTCCAAAATTGTGTAAAATGCTGAAAAAATATCACCCTATTTATGTTAACACACATTTTAATCATCCGTGGGAATGTACGCCGGAAGCGAAGAGAGCATGTGAAATGCTTGCCGATGCAGGAATCCCGGTCGGCAATCAAGCAGTGCTGATGAAAGGTGTGAACGACGATCCCGATGTAATGCTCGAATTGATGCGAAAGCTTCTCACAATGCGTGTTCGCCCGTATTATTTGTATCAAGCCGACATCACGAAAGGTGCAAATCATTTTAGAACTCCTGTGAGCGTCGGGCTTAATATTATGGATAAATTACGCGGACATACTTCTGGATTAGCGATTCCGTATTATGTTATTGATGCTCCGGGCGGCGGTGGAAAAATTCCTTTGCTGCCGCAATATGTGCTGGGCAGGAACGGGAACAATATTATTCTTCGTAATTTCAAATACGACATTTACCAATATCCCGATGTAGAAGAAGAGGAAGAGAAAAAGCCTGAGGCCCAGCTTGAAAAGCGATTTATGCGAAAGCGAACCCGGCCGGCACACAAGAAAGTGTTTGAAGAAAAACCGGTTCGTGCCGAGTCGCAGTCGTAAAAATTCTATCTCACTCCGCAAAGCCCCGCATCGCGGGGCTTTGATGTTTCTTGCTTTCTCTATAAAATGATTTCTCCCAAAGCGAATCTTGTATGGTCTCTGTGCGGTTTTGCTTTTCTTCTTTACATCTGGATTCTCTTGCCGTTCAATTTTTACGAGCCGACGCCGCAGTTTCACCTTCCTCTGATTTTGTGGTTAATCCATCTCATGACATTATATATCCACGAGGCGGGTCATTTTTTCTTTAGCTTTTTTGGAAAGACGATCTATTTTCTTGGCGGCTCGATGATGCAAGTGCTTGTGCCGGTGGTGTGGTTGATTGTCGCGTTGCGGCAGCAATCCCGGCTTGCTTCTGTTGCACTCTTTTTCATCGGCGAAAGTTTGGTTGATGTCAGTATGTATGCGCGCGATGCTGAGATGAGAGTGCTTCCGCTTATTGGCGGACACAATACGCGGCATGATTGGGCAACCGTTCTTGGGGAAGCGCATAAGCTTGACTGGGGAGAGCCGTTAGGGAATTTGTTTTTCTTCCTTGGACTGGCTGTTTCTTTGTTTGCGATTGGATGGGGCGTATGGGTTTCGGTGAAGGTGTATCAACAGGAACGATTGGGCGCACTTCGGTCAAAGCAGCTTTCTTCCCTCTAACGCTTCTTGTTTTTACTGGTTGATTTGTCTAAATTTTTCTTATGAGAATTCCGGAAGAAACGATAGGCGAAATTCGCCGCGCGACGGATATTGTTGAATACATCGGCATGTTTGTTAAGCTGAAGAAACGCGGCAAGAACTATATCGGATTATGTCCTTTCCATTCAGAGAAAACGCCGTCGTTCAATGTCAGCGCAGACAAAGGAATGTATTATTGTTTTGGCTGTCACCGCGGCGGTGATGTCATCAAGTTTGTAATGGAATGGGAAAAAGCATCGTACGTTGAAGCGATTGAGATTCTTGCCGAACGTGCGGGAATTTCCATTCAACGAACCGACGATAAATTTCAACTGGCAAGCGAGACGGAAACGCTTTTCTCTGTCTGTTCGCTCGCCGCTCGCTTTTTTTATCGCAGTCTCAATACTGAAGAAGGTCGTTTCGCCTATGAGTATTTTCGCGCGCGCGGCTTTTCCGAAAAAACAATTACGACATTCGGGCTTGGTTATTCACCGCGAGGCTGGGAGGCGCTTATTCAACACGCAGCACAGGAAGGAATTAAAACTGAAGTGTTGGAAAAAGTCGGCTTAATTCGACGGCGTGAAGACGGTACGGCGTATGATACATTTCGCGGCCGCGCCATGTTCCCGATTTTTTCTTCGACAGGCAGAGTCGTAGCGTTCGGCGCGCGAAAATTATACGAAGATGATCCGTTGGGAAAATATATCAACTCTCCGGAGACTGTAATTTACCAAAAGAGCAGGATCCTCTACGGCCTGTCTCAGGCGAAAGAGGCAATCCGCGAGCGTGATGCGGTGGTACTCGTGGAAGGATATGCCGATCTTATTTCGGTGTTCCAATCCGGGACCCGGAACATTGTTGCATCCAGCGGGACTGCGTTAACTTCTGAACAGATCCAGTTGATCGCCCGCTACACGAAAAACATTGTGCTTGTTTATGATGCCGATGTTGCCGGAACTGCGGCAATGATGCGCGGCGTAGACCTCATTTTGGAAGGCGGACTTGATGTGCGCATCATTCAGCTTCCTGAAGGCGACGATCCGGATTCGTTCGTGAGAAAAAATGGGGGAGAAGCATTTGAAGAATTGCTGAAGAAGGCGGTAACGTTTGTTGATTTCAAAGCAGCGGCATTTCAACGCGAAGGAAAATTTGAAACACCGGAAGGGCGTGCAGAAGCTGTGCGCGCTCTCGTTCAGACAATTGCGATCATTAAAGATCCGTTGAAACGTTCTTTTTTCATCAAAGATGTCGCTGAAAAATATCGCTTGTATGAATCGACGCTGTATGCTGAGCTGGAAAAATATATGAAAAATATTCCCGAACGCTTTCGTTCTTCATTTATTCCTTCTTCCGTTCAACAAATGAAAGAAAGTGTTGCAGCGAAAGGAGTGCCGGCAAATGAAACTCCTTTTGATGAAAAAGAACTTCTTGCTGTTGCGCTGGAAGATCCAGAGAACATGATTCCCTTTATTTTTACTTACCTTCAGCCTTCGGAACTTTCTCACGCAGATGCGAGTGAAGTTGCCCGTTTACTTGTGGAAGAATTTGACACGAATGGAAAAATAGATGTCAATCATCTTCTCTCGAAAGCGCCGTCGGATGAAGTCCGACAATTGATTGCTGATGTTACATTCAGTCGTTATCAACTTGGATCACGATGGGACGAGGTTGGGGCGCGGGTCAGCGACGAACGGATTTGGGAGCAAGCAGGTGATGTGATCAAACGGCTGAAAAGAAAAATGTTGGAGAAAGAAAGAGAAGAGAATCAGCAGCAATTGAAAGATGCGTCTCTAAACAGAGAAGACACCCTGCCATTTTTGCAGCGCCATAAAGAGATTACACAAAAATTAAATGAACTTGAGAAGTTTCGATTTCTCCGCACTCCGAAGGAACAATAAAAAGCCCGGCTGACGTCGGGCTTTTTTATTCGGAGCGCTTACGTTTTTGTTACATATTCTTGATGATCACATCGCCAAATTCGGAGCACTTCACTTCTTTTGCGCCTTCCATCTGTCGGGCGAAATCGTACGTTACGGTTTTTGTGCCGATAGCGCGATTCAATCCTTTCAAAATTAAATCGGCTGCTTCAACCCAGCCCAAGTAGCGGAACATCATTTCGCCGCTGAGGACGAGGGAGCCGGGATTGACTTTGTCAAGGTTTGTGTACTTCGGCGCCGTGCCGTGCGTTGCTTCAAAGATTGCATGGCCCGTGATGTAATTGATATTTCCTCCGGGCGCAATACCGATTCCGCCGACTTGTGCGGCGAGCGCATCGGAAAGATAATCGCCGTTCAAATTCAATGTTGCAATCACGTCGAAATCTTCGGGGCGTGTGAGAACTTGCTGCAGCGTAATATCTGCTATTGCATCTTTGATCACGATTCCTGCACCGGGTTTTCCTTCGGGAATTTTGCACCACGGACCGCCGTCTATTTCCACAGCACCGAAATATTCTTTCGCCGTTTGGTAGCCCCAGTCGCGGAATGCACCTTCGGTAAATTTCATAATGTTCCCTTTGTGCACAAGCGTCACGCTTTTCCGTTTGTATTGTATCGCATAGCTGATGGCGCTGTGAACTAAACGCACTGTGCCGGAATAGCTTACCGGCTTAATTCCAATTCCAATATTAATGTCCGCTGGAAATTTTTTTGTGCCGACAAGTTTCCAGAATTCTTCCACTTTTGCTTTTGAATTGAAACGAACTTTATTGAAGTCTTTGGGAAATTCTTTTGCGAGCAGATCGAGAAATTTTTGAGCTTCTGCTGAACCGCCGGGATATTCGATCCCCGCATAAATATCCTCGGTGTTTTCGCGGAAGATTATCATATTCACTTTTTCCGGATGCTTCACAGGTGACGGCACGCCGGTAAAATATTGCACGGGGCGAAGGCACACGTAGAGATCGAGCGTCTGCCGCAGCGCAACATTCAGTGAGCGAATGCCGCCGCCGATAGGAGTAGTGAGAGGTCCTTTGATGCCGACGAGATATTCTTTGAATGCGGTAATTGTTTCATCCGGAAGCCACGTCTTGAATTTGTCGAACGCTTTTTGTCCGGCGTACACTTCTTTCCATTCGATTTTCCGCTTGCCGCCGTATGCTTTTGCGACCGCTGCGTCCATAACCCGAACTGATGCCCGCCAAATATCCGGGCCAGTTCCGTCTCCTTCAATAAATGGAATGATTGGTTTATCGGGTACAGTGAGTTTTCCGTTTTGGACTGAAATTTTTTGTCCGTTTATCATTGGTATTCCTTAATGATGATTGTTATTCTTGAATTGCCGCGCGAATTTTTTCTGCCGTCGTTCGTATCGTTGCATCGTCGTACTTTTTAAGCTGAAGAACGAAACGAATGTTATCGTTGGCATAGCGCGGAGTAATGTGGATGTGAAAGTGAAATACTGATTGGCCCGCGATGGAGCCGTTATTAGAGAAAAAATTGAATCCCTCAAGCGTATATGATTTTACAATTGCAAGTGCAACAATATGAACGGCGCTCATGATGCCGCCAAGTTCTTCTTCCGGAACTTCGAGAAAATCTTTATAATGTTTCTTAGGAATTACCAGTGCATGTCCGTAGTGAATTGGATTGACGTCGAGAATTGCGATAGCGCAGTCGTTTTCAAATAAAACTTCCGCAGGAATTTCTCGCGCAATAATGCTGCAAAAGATGCAGGACATGAATTTGGATTCAGTAATGAATAGTAAACTTTGTTGGAACTATTGCAGGTTTCCGCAGAAGATGGATGCGCCTTCTGCGCGGAATGGCAGGTGAATTTCTCACGTTCAGTAGAAGCGTTGTTGCATGATCTGCATGATTCAATCCCATAAGCCAGAGAATTCTTCAGTAATTCCAACAAACAAGTTGACATCAAAAATTCATTTGAAAATAGAAAAAAAGCGAGCGAAAGTCAACGAAACCTTGTTTGACTCTCACAGCTTAATTTTCTATATTTTTGCGAGTTTTTTTTCTAATTGAGATTATATTATTACCAAAGAATTAGCATAAAGGATTTGCATTATGAGACGCCTGATTCCGTTGGGGATTCTTGCTATCGCAGTGGCATTTATCGTAACGACAGGATTTCAATGTTCGTCGGCAGAGTTGACAAGCGCCCGGTTGTATATTCAGCGCAAAGATTATCCGAAAGCGGTGGAACAGTTGGAAAAGGAAGTGGCAAAAAATCCGAAGAGCGAAGAAGGCTATTTTTTGCTTGGCGAGGTGCAGGCGGAATTGAAAGACTACAAAAAAATGAAAGATGCCTTTGACAAAGCGCTCGCGATTGCTCCGACGCATCAAAAAGAAATTAAAGGACATGAGCTTTCGGTGTGGGGACATCTTTTTAATCAAGGCGTGGAAGCGATTAATAATGCATCGGATTCGACAGGATACGGCACGGCGATTGATTTGTTTACTACGGCAATTTATGTACTGCCTGAAAGCACACTCACATATCGCAATCTTGGATTGGCATATTATCGTGCCAGCATGATTGATAATGCCATCGCAAGTTTCACTACGGCGTTTGATAAAGCTCAGGATAATCTTGCGTGTAGATTGTTGGGAAGAATTTATCTTGACAGTGCGACAGTGCTCAAATCGCGTTTTACGGATACGAACCGCGATGCTTTCACGGCGATCAAAAATCTTGCTTCGATCCATGAAAAAATGAAAGCTGCAGACGCAAAATATATTCTTGGCGAGCCTTCTTCGGTGAAAAATCTGGAGCCGGAAAAAAAGAAAAAGAAATCAGCGGCGGAAGTGAAAGAAGAATGGTCATACGCTCAATATAATCTTACGTTAACTGTGGAAGGGGACATCGTTGCTGCAATGAAATACAGCACGCCGTATGCGCCAAAGATTGATTCGACGGATTATCGGCTTGCAATTGATCTGTACAATAAGGCAGTGGATATATTGAAAAAGGGAATACAATTATTTCCGGAAGATGCGGAGATTTCCGAAAACCTGATGAATTCGTACATCGGAGCAGAACGAAACGAAGAAGCGCGTCAATTGCTGGTCGCACGTGTAAAGAAATACCCGGACAGCAAATTTGATCATTACAATCTCGGTGTTTTCTTCCTCAAAGATTCAAACTATGTTGACGCGATTGACCAATTCAAGGAAGCGTTTCGGGTTGATTCAACATTTGATAATGCTTTGTATAACCTTGCGGCTGCGTATGTGAACTGGGGTGTTGCAGAGCAAGAAAAAGCGAAGGAAGAAGGCAAAGAAGATGCTGGCTATAAAGAAAAGTTCAAACTTGCGCTTCCTTATTTGGAACAAGTCGTTAAGAAAAAAGACAGCGATGTTCAAATGTGGGAGCTTCTTGGGCAAGTGTATGCAAATTTAAATCAGCAGGACAAAGCAATGGAAGCCTATAAAAAAGCCGATGAAATTCGCGAAGGCAAGAAATAAAGGAGTATTCATGTCAACTCAGCAGCCGCCACAGGGTCAGCAAATTAATGTCGAGCTTGGTGAAAAAGAAGCAGAAGGTATTTACTCTAACCTTGCCATTATAACACATTCGCCGGCGGAGTTCGTTATCGATTTTACTCGTATTCTCCCCGGTGTGCCGAAAGCAAAAGTTTTTGCCCGCATTGTGATGACGCCGCAGCATGCCAAGCTTCTTCTTAATGCGTTGAAGGATAATATTGAGAAGTATGAAGGCAAATTCGGAGAAATCAAAATCGCCGGAGATACACCACCAGTGTCGAATTTCGGATTTCAAATTCCTACCAAAGACGAAAAGATTCACTAACCATCAGCACTAAAAATACAACTTTTGTGTGATTGATATTAGTATACAGCGAACGTATGTTGTTGATGTAGAGATAGATACTTTTCAGTTGCTGGTGATGTTCTGATGAAGTTATATCACACGTATTCGCCGATGTACACGAGCGTTGTTCTTTGTGAACACTTTTTAAGCGCAACGTGACAGGTATCAAAGTGGATAACGAAGACGAATGTTACTTTGTGCAAGAAATGAAGACAAAAGTAATTTTTTATTGAACGCAATTTTTTTGCTTTAATCCGGAGGATTTAAATGCCACTATCGCTCAGTCGAAAGACGAAGCTCAAAAAGGGAATATTCTATCTTCTTCTTGTGAGCTTGCTTCCGCTTTCATACGAATGTGTCAAAGCGCCTCTTGAGCCTGTTGCTCCGACGTGGAAAACGCAGCTTACAATTCCGCTGCTTGACCGCACATTCACTTTTGCCGACATGATCAAGAAGGATCCGAAGTTTGATACATCCTCGGGCATCAATGTCATTTACCGGCCGTCGTCGGTAAAGAATAATCCGACCGGAATACAGATTCCAACATTGAATCCGGCTCAAGGTCAAGTGACAAATAAGCTGGGAGTGGTTCCGTTGGATATTCCTGCGCTTCCCGGATTTACGGCGACATTTAAAGATATGTTCGGTCAAGATCCGCCGACATTTTTAGGTAACCCAATTCCGTATCCGGGGAATGATACTACTGTTACTCCGGCTCCGATAGACATTGGCAATCCTTCAGCAACATACGACTGGATGATTTTTGAGACTGGTACAATGACATTGACGGTCACGAACACGTTTTCGTTTGGCATCAGTTTTCCGTCTGGAATCAGAATTGTGAACGATTCAGACAATACCGTTGTGGCAACGTTCAATTTTGCCGGCGTCATCAGCCCGAACACTTCGCAATCGGCAACATCCGATCTTGCAGGAATCAGAATGGATGCGAAGATGCACATGAGCTTCACGCTTCAAACGGATCAGATCCACGGCAAAACAATTCAATCAACCGATCATATTGCAGCGGTAATGCAGATTACGAATGCCGGGCTTAATTCTGCGAAAGTGCAATTGACAGGCGATTATCCGTTAGTGAATGTACGCGACTCGGTTCAGAAATTGGATGATTCCACTGGCGTGTTTCGTGCTGAGTTCAGCGGCGGAAGTTTTCATATCAAAATTGTGAATGATATAGCAACTGACATTGTGGTTGACTTTAAGCTGGATGAATTCATTGATAAAGCAACGAATGAGCCATTTAAATTGAAAGAGGGAGGCATTGGTGCGCCCAGCGATTCAGTGATTGTGAGTGGAAAGAGCACATACGATATGCCTGTTTTGATGCAGGATTATGTGCTTCAGTCCCAGCACATAGATACTATCGGCGCAGAAATTGACACCTTGTCAACTAAAGTGGTTCACTTCTCGCTCAGCATCAAGACCTTGGTTCGAACGACCGACAAGCGAGTGATTTCAAAAGATGATTCAGTTGTTGCAGGAATATATCCCGATAAGGATCTTCAAGGAAACACAATTCCGTATACGATCAGCAATGTTCGCGGGAAAGTGAAACCAACGCCGGAGACGATTCATTTTGAAATGCCTGCATCAATCGGCGATTTGGGAGATAAATTTAGGGCTGACAGTATTTCGTTCGATTCTGTAACGATCACCGTTAATATTTTGAGCACAGGATTGTTTCCGACTGATCTGAACATGACAATCATTGCTTTAGATAAAGACGGCAATCGCGGCGATTCTCTGGAAGTTCCGCATTCGCCGGGACGAAATGCGTTTAGGATACTGCCCGGCGATTCTGCTCAAATTGTTTTTACGAAAGGCACCGGCGTCGCTCGTTTTCTTTCCAGCTTTTTTGGCAGAAACGGACGCCTGCCGGATAAATTATTGGTCGATGGAAATGCCGTCATAGATCCAATGGATGTGTATTTGGATTCACTGAGTAGCGGCACGGTGAAAGTCGGAGACAGCATTTACACTTCAGTAGATTTCTCTTTTCCTGTGCGTGTCGGCATTATGAATGGCGTGCTGCGCGATACCGTGGCGTTGGGGAAACAAAATATAAATAAAAGCACCTATTCAAAAGTGGATAACGGTTCCATCTTTTTCAAGATTGAGAACGATTTTCCATTCCAGCTTGATGTGAGCGCTGCAATGTTTAAGGCAATGGCGGCAGATTCGTCGAAGCCGGATACGACAAACCTGCTTATTTCACTTCCGCATAATGGTGATCCTCCAATTATTGCCGACAGTTCCCGCTATTTTACCGGCGGAGGAACGGGAACAAGCGGCAGTTTTGTTAGCCTTACTCCTGCCGATGTTGAGAAGTTTACGTCAGCAGATTTTATGACAGTTCAGATTGCATTGAAAACTGCTGGCAATACCGGTCAGCCTGTTTCGTTCAATACTACCAACAAAATTCATCTTGTTGTTTCTGCCAATATAGTTTTCAATGTTGACTTTAGCAGCAAAAAATAACAATCACATCCAAAATCATCGTTCATCGAGTTTCAGGAGAAAAAAATGAACAACGTATTTCAACGAAAACATTTCACCGCGATGGTGATGAGCGTTGTAATTCTGGGTGTGGTTGGCATCAACACATCCATAGCGGGAAACGACCGTGTCTCTGGAAGAACGGTTGGCATGGCGAGAACGTACGTCGCATCGTCGCGCGGTCTTGATGCGATGGGACTCAATCCTGCCAATCTTGCTCTTGACGACCGGGGCAGCACAGTGACATTTCAGATTGCGCCATTCGGCGTGAAGGCCGGCAGTGATTTCATCAACTACCAAATCTATCAGGATTATTTCACCGGTGTTGATAGCGTCAAGCCGGACGGCAGCACGATTCGCGTCGGAAAAGCATTATCTGATGCTGACAAGCAATCAATTTTGGGACTTTTTCCGGGCGGTATTGCGCACACGCAATTGAATTTTGACATCAATGAATTTGGCTTGAGTATTGAAAGCAAAACTCTCGGCGGCATTGGATTTGCGGTAAGCGACCGGGTCGCGATGAACCTTGATATTCCCGAAGGTTACTTACAATTTTTATTGAATGGCCTGCCCGCAAATGGCGCCACGTATTCTTTGGATAACACTGCGATCACGGCTTCGTGGTTACGTGAATATAATTTCACGTACGCGCGCATCCTGCCGTTCGATTTCAAGATATTTAGTGACATCAGCGTCGGCGTCGGGATAAAGGTTATTCAAGGATTTGGATATTTCGGTACTGATCATTATACAGGCACACTTGAAAATATCGTTACTCCAAGTCAAACTCCCGGTGTGCCGGATGATGTAAAATTACATGCGGCGGTAGATTTTCAGCAGTTCAAGGCAAGCTTTCCACAAGATAGTATTACTAATAATCTTTTCAGTCCGCTGGGCAAAGGCACAGGTTTCGACGTTGGAGTTTCTTCATCCGTTTTGTTTCCGGCATTGCGTGTTGGCGTCAGCATAACCGATATTGGAAGCGTTGATTGGTCAAAAAACACGAAAGTGATTGTTGGCAGCGCGAACTTGACCATCAACAATCCACAGCAGCAGCAGGATTCGATTAAGAATGCGTTCAAAGGCCAGCAGTACGATACAACCGGTTTCACGACGAAGCTGCCGACAGCAATGCACATTGGAGCTGCGTTTCAACTTGATGAAGCGCCGTTTATTACTTCATTTCCGGGAAGATTGCTGCTGGCGGCCGATCTGCATTTTGGATTTAACAACGAGCCGGGAAATACTACAACACCGCGGTTTGCTCTTGGAATGGAATATCGTCCGGTGATGGCGTTTCCGATTCGGCTTGGAATATCTGCGGGCGGAAGAGACCGCTTTACATTTTCAGGAGGATTTGGAATTAATACTCCGATTTGGGATTTGGATTTGGCAACCGAAAGTCTTTCGCTGTTAACGAATCCGAACAGTTTCCGTTATGCATCGTTCACGTTGGGAATGAGATTTAGAATTTAGCTGCGCGAGAAAAGCATTGTACAATAAAAAAGCCGCGCTGTTAGCGCGGCTTTTTTATTGTTTTCGTTCGTATTAGAGAATGTATTTGCTCAGGTCGCGGTTCTTTACAATCGTCTCGAGCTTTGTCTCAACCATTTCTTTCGTAACAGACACACGAGTTTGAGAAATGTTATCCGGTGCATCAAACAGGACTTCATCGAGGAGCGAATTCATGATGGTGTGAAGTCTGCGCGCACCGATATTTTCGACCTGTTCATTGACTTCGGCAGCGGTCCGCGCAATCGTGCGAATCGCGTCGTCTGAAAATTCTATACTGATTCCGTCGGACTTGAGCAGAGCGATGTATAATTTAATAAGAGCATTTTGTGGGATTGTGAGAATCTTTACAAAATCATCTTCGCTCAAACTTTTCAGCTCGACGCGAATCGGAAAACGTCCTTGCAGTTCAGGAATAAGATCGGACGGTTTTGAAACGTGAAATGCACCGGATGCAATAAAGAGAATATAATCTGTTTTTACCGTGCCGTATTTTGTTGCGACAGAGGAGCCTTCGACAATCGGGAGAAGATCACGCTGAACACCTTCGCGTGAAACATCGGGACCTCCAACAGCACCCCGCGTGCCAGCAATTTTGTCAATCTCATCAAGGAAAACAATGCCGGAATTTTCTACACGGCGGATCGCTTCTTTGACAACCGCATCCTGATCAATCATTTTTTGAGCTTCTTCTTGGGTCAAAAGTTGCAGCGCTTCTTCCACCGGCAGTTTGCGCTTCTTCATTTTCTTCGGCATGATATTGCTCAGCATGTCTTGAATATTCACCCCCATGTCCTCAAGATTCATGGGCCCGAAGACCTGCATTGCCGGGAATTGATCGGTCGGCACATCAATTTCAATAATACGATTGTCCAATTCACCGGCGGCAATTTTTTCCCGAAATCGCTCTCTCGTTTTTTCATTGAGCTCTGCATCGTTTGTGTCGGCGGTGGTTGTCATCGAATCATTGACAGGCGTGCGGCGAACTGGCGGGATGAGAATATCGAGGACGCGTTCAAGTGCGTGATTGCGCGCTTTCTCCTGAACTTCAGCGGTCTTTTCATTTCGCACCATCACAACAGCAGTTTCCATAAGATCACGAATCATCGACTCGACATCGCGGCCCACGTAGCCGACTTCTGTAAATTTCGATGCTTCAACTTTGATGAACGGTGCGTTGGACAATTTTGCAAGGCGACGGGCAATTTCCGTTTTACCGACGCCGGTTGGTCCAATGAGAATAATATTGTTAGGCATAATTTCTTCACGAAGCAGGCCTATGACTTGCTGGCGGCGCCACCGGTTTCGCAAAGCGATTGCAACAGCTTTCTTTGCTTCATGCTGTCCGATAATATATTTATCAAGTTCTTTGACAATTTCCCGCGGGGTTAATTCCCGCACACCTTCATGTATTGTGCGGGCGGCGCGCGAGTTTTTGTCGCTTTTGGCGCCGCGCTCAGTTTTTCGTTCCAGTGATTCTGATTTTGTCATTATGGCAATTCTTCAATTGTGATTTGTTTGTTGGTGTAGATACAAATATCGCCGGCAACGTTCAACGATTCGTCCACGATTTCTTTCGCGGATAATTTTGTGAATTTGAGAAGCATGCGTGCCGCTGCAAGTGCATAGCTGCCGCCGGAACCGATGGCAATGATTCCGTCATCTGGAGCGATAACGTCGCCTGTTCCAGAAATGACAAACGCGTGCTCTTTGCTGATCGCACCTAACATCGCTTCAAGTCTGCGTAGATATTTGTCGGTGCGCCAGTCTTTTGCCAGCTCAACAGCTGCCCGCTCTACATTGCCGCGGTACTGCTGAAGTTTTTCTTCGAATCGCTCCATTAAGGTAAATGCATCGGCTGAAGCGCCGGCGAAACCAACAAGCACTGCGTTGTTGTACAACGCGCGGACTTTTTTGGAATTTTGCTTCATCACAACATTGCCGAGCGTGACTTGTCCGTCACTTCCCATCGCTACCTTGCCGTCGCGGACAAGTCCGATGATCGTCGTTGCACGAATTTGTTCCATAGTGGAAATTCCTTTGAGTAGATATCTGAATAGACAGCAAAGATTAGATTTTTCTCCGCAGCCGTGCTACGGGGACCATCATTGATTCACGATATTTTGCAACGGTGCGGCGTGCAATATTAAAACCTTGTCCGTTCAGGATTTCTGCGATGCGGTCGTCGCTCAAGGGCTTGTGCGGATCTTCCGCTTCGACAATTTCTCTGATTTTCTGCTTCACTTCCTTGTTTGAAACATCCTCGCCGCCTTGTGTGCTGATGCCTTCGCTGAAAAAATAGCGAAGTTCGTGCACGCCGTAATCGGTTTGAACATATTTACCGTTGACAACGCGGCTGATGGTCGAAATGTCCATCTTGATTATTTCGGCAATGTCTTTGTAGATCATCGGCTTTAAGCCTTCGCCGGTTTCAAAGAACTGTTTTTGCTTTTCAACAATGGCGCGCATCACTTTCATCATCGTTTCGCGGCGCTGGTGGATGGAAGCAATGAACCATTTTGCCGCCTCGAATTTTTGCCGTAAAAATTGTTTCGTTTCCGGATTGACGCCGGCAACTTTCCGGCGCGACATCATCTCACGGTAACGCTTATTGATGCGAAGAGGAGGGACATGCCTGTCGTTTAATTGAATGATGAAATCGCCGTCTTCTTCTGTGACAATAAAATCAACCGTGATATAGTTTTCCTGAGTAGTAATTTCTCCTTCGCCGGGTTTGGGATTGAGTTTCGCAATAGCATCCAGGGCTTGTCTGATTTCATCGAGTGAAACATTTATTTGTTTCGCCAATTGCTCGTAATGCTTTTTTGTGAAATCATCGAAATATTTTTCGATAATGTCGCGGGCAATCTGCTTGATGTGCGGATCACAAACCAGGGTCTCAAGCTGAACGAGCAAACACTCTTGCAATGTTCGTGCGCCGACGCCCACAGGGTCGAGTCTCTGAACACGTCGTAAAACTTCCTCGGCTTGAGCGACCGTCAATTGCATTTTATGCGTAAGATTGATGTCCTGCACAATAAGATTCAAGTCTCTCCGCAGGTAACCGTCTTCATCTATGTTGCCGATGATTTCCTCTGCCACCAGCATTCCAGTGTCTGTGAGGTCGGCAAGTTGGAGTTGATCGAGGAGTTTTTTTGTCAGAGCTTCGGTTGCAGCGATAGGCATTTCGTCGCGCTCTTCATCATCGCGGCGTTCGCCCTTGTACGAAAACGACGCCTCGTCATTCAGAAAATCTTCGAACGAAAACTCATCATCTTTTTTCTCTTCTGATTTTTCCTTTTCAGCTACGCCGTCAGTGGGCGCATCAGTTTGGTTCTCCTCATCTTCTGCAAGTTCAGTTTCTTCTTCAGATTCTTCGCTTTCTTCAAGCAGCGGATTTTGCTCAAGCTCGGTTTTGATGCGCTGTTCAAGCGCCAGCGTCGGAAGCTGCAAAAGCTTGAGATATTGAATTTGTTGCGGGGTAAGTTTCTGGAGTAATCGTTGTTGTTGCGAAATATGAATCATACATTCAACCGCATCAGAATCTTCTCATTTGCTCTTGTCATTGCCGCGCTCATATTCCGTGGAAAATTCATCATAAGATTTTTCACTATACGCACGTACGAGAGCGTCCTTCAAAAATTTATAGACCGGAATTTCTTCCCGTGTCCCGCGTTTTAACGCCGGTTCGCATTCTCTGATATATTCAAAGAATAATCCTCGCTTGCCGTTGTAACTTTGCCTGAACGGGAAGAGGTGGCATGAGAGCGGTTTTCGCCAATTGATTTCACCGTTGAGAAAAGCTTTCTCGAACGAGCACTTTGCAATCCCGTTTTCATAATAAACAAAAACACACGCTTGCCCGTCAACACATTGTGTTGCAAAATTACTGTTGCCGCCTTCAATCATACCATACTTCTTAATGACAGAAAGATGTTTTTTTGGAAGATACCGTTTCACGACGGGAAACGCTTTATAGATTTCATCAACTTCATTGTCGGAAAGCGGCGCGCCGCGCGCACCTTTCATTGTGCAGCAGGCACCCTTGCATTGTGCGAGATCGCACGCAAATTTGATCTCTGCGTCGCTCCGTTCTATCTGAATTTTATTGGCTGTCATCGTGAGAATCACAACGAAATTTCCAATAAGATACGCATTTTTGGTCAAATTAAAAATGGCGCCTGTCTACCGGACAGGCAGGCACAAGGCGACAAAGAAAAGAGCGGCAATAGTAATGAAGAAAAGATGAGAAGAAAGGCGGCTTACATTCTCACAAACATTTTTCCCGGAAGCTGTTTGACAATGCCTTTAAATTCCAAGCTCAGAAGATTAACCAACGCGTCGGAGGTCGAAAAATTCGAGCGTTCTGCAATCGTATCAATGTGTACAGGGTCAGAGGTGAGGGTGTCAATAATTTTTTGCTCGAAAGCAGTCAACTGAGCTACTTGTTTTGGTGCTGTCGTTTTGAGAATCGGGCGCAGCACCGATTCGAGTTCCGAAAGAATGTCTTCGACATTCTGGACAAGCTTTGCATGTCCATCGCGGATAAGCCTGTTTGTACCGGCGCTGTATTTCTCTGTGATGTTGCCCGGGATGCAAAATAATTCCCGGTTTTGGTCAAGCGCGGTTGATGCAGTGATCATTGCGCCGCCGTTTTCGGCAGTTTCAACGATCAATGTACCAAGGGACATCCCGCTGATAATGCGATTGCGGCGCGGGAAATTTCCGGGATCGGGCTTTGTATCCATGAAAAATTCCGAAACAACGGCGCCGTTTTCATTCGCCTCAATCATTTCAACCAGCTTCTTGTTCTCAGGCGGATAAATAATATCGATGCTTGAACCGATTACGGCGATTGTTCTTCTGCCAGATTTAAGTGTTGCGTGATGCGCAATTGTATCTATGCCGCGCGCTAATCCGCTGATGATAGTTAATCCTTGTTCAGCAAGTTCACGAGCGAATCGTTCTGCAATAAGTTTTCCGTACGCCGTCGGCCGGCGTGTACCAACAACCGCAATGGAAAATTTGTCGGCAGGAAGAAGTCTGCCGCGAGCAAAAAGAATCGGCGGCGGGTCGTAAATGCGTCGGAGATATTCCGGATATTCATCATCCCACAATGTGATGATATGTCCGTTGACTTTATTGAGAAGCGATAATTGGCGATCTGCGGCTTCACTGCTTGTCGGATAATGTGCAATCGCTGAAGCGAGCTTCTTTTCTATGCCTTCGACATGTACAAGCTCACGCGGTGATGCGTGCAAAACTTCCGTCGGCGAGCCAAAATGACTGACAAGCGCACGAAGACGATTTGCACCTATGCCCGGAATCATTGCAAGGCGAAGAAGGTCGTGAATGTTAATTTCTTTTTTCGGCATCTCTTACTTGTTCCCCGCAATGTCAAGCCCATCGACCACCGCAACAACCACAGTGTGAACCGGAACATCTTTCCGTTTCAGCGCTTGCTGCGCGCCGGCGCCTTCTTGGATGATAAGCACTGTATCGCCGATGCCGGCATCAACCGTATCAATTGCCAGCACATCCCTCTCAATGAAATTTCCCTGCAAATCAATTGGCTGAACAATGAGAATCTTGTACTGCCTGAGCGTTTCATTTTTTTGAGTTGAAACGATTGTTCCTGTAACTTTGCAGAGCCTCATTTCGATTCTCCCATTTGAATCCCACGTTGCAGCACATCCCACCAATGATTGTTGATAATATGCACAATATCAAAAATCATCAGCCCGTCGGATTTTTTTAAACACATAGCAATAGCTTTTTCAAATTGCTCAGGGTGTCCGTTGTACTGGTCAACATATAATCCGCCGTACACCGGAACCGCATTCTTCAGCACTTCTTTTGTAATTTCACATGCGCCTTCGACACTGTACCAATATTCTTTTTTGCCAACGCGCCCGGATTCTGTTGTGCCGGTTTCGTTTTTTGAAAGCACTTCTTTTTTTGTCACTTCAAAATAATAATTTCCGGAAGAGAAAAGGTCAAGCAATTCTGCGTAGCCGGTGTTTTTATATGTCGGTGTTGCCCATGAATATTTTTTTGACGGGTCATACTTTTTGCTCGCCCAGTTTACACCAACTTCATAATAAATCGGATACCAAGATCCGGTATAGTCGCCAAAGGAAATTTTCGGATTGATGTTCTTGACCGCGGCGCGCGCTTTCTTCATAAATCCTGTAATAACGCGTGCACGCCATTCCAACCATTGTTTGAAATATCTTCCGTCGGCACGATACGTATTGCCTGCGGAATCTTTTTTCCATGAAAAAATATCTTCGGGGAAATGTTCGATCTTTTTCTCAAGAGAGTGTTCGAAAAGTGAGCGCGAAAGCGGGCTGAAGTCGGCACAAATTCCGTCGTAACGGACGCGGTCAAGAATGATGCCATTGAGGTGTGGATATTTTGAAACAAGTTCTTTGAGAATTTCGATTTCGTAATTTTGGATTTCGGGATTTGCCGGATTGAGCATTGCCGAATATTTTGCCTTTACTTTTGTGATTGGAAATGTTCCGGAATCGGTATAGACGATGGATGCCCATTCGGGGTGAGAGGTATAAACGATTCCGCGGTCGATATAGTTATGTCCTCCGGAAAAAATGTTGAGCGAGGCGTGAACGCGCATCTTTTGCTTATGCGCTTCTGTAATGAATGTTGAAAGAAAATCAAAAGTATCGGGTCGCGCGAAACCGTTCCATTCTTTCATTTGCGGCGCGACAACACTCCGGTAGAGCACTTCGCCGGTAATCGGTTTTACATCAACTACTGCATCTGTAAAGCCAAGAGAATGCGCTTTCTGCAAATAATAACGGATGGAATCCGGATAGCTCAGCCGTTCGAAATTCGCCGTGGCATCAAACCAAAGCAGCTTCGGCTTAACGGACGATATAGCTGAAGAAAAAAACAGGATGAGGAATATTGAAAGTGTGACAGCGAAACTTTTTGTTTGAATTTTACTCATGCCAGAATTTCTTTCTTGAATCGTTCAACAAGCGAGGAGGCTTCGTCGCGGGTTTTTGCTTCTGCAATGATGCGAATGATCGGCTCGGTGTTTGATTTTCGCAAATGCACCCACGATGATGCGAAATCAATTTTCAAGCCGTCGTCAGAATTCGCTTTTTCAGTACGGGAATATTTTTCGTTCAGTTTTTTCAGAATTATATCAGGCTGAAGTGTCCCAAGTTCAATTTTATTCTTCACAATCGTGTATTGAGGCAGGCTCGCTTTCAGTTCTGATGTTTTCCCGCCGAATTCGGTAAGGAATTGGAGAAACAATCCGATGCCGACCATAGCATCCCTTCCCAAATGGACTTCGCGGAGAATTACGCCTCCGCTTCCTTCGCCGCCAACTACAGCGCCGATTTCTTTCATCTTTGCAGCGACATTGATTTCGCCGACTGGCGTTCGAGCAACCGATGCGCCGAACTTTGTAGCAATATCGTCAACCGCGCGTGTTGTTGAAAGATTGACAACTACGCGCTGGTCTTTCTTTCCGAGTTCCATCTCTTTTTTCAGAACGAAATTCACTGCCGAAGCGATGGTGTATTCTTCGACGAACGGTTCGCCCTTTTCGTTGATCAGAACAAGCCGGTCTACATCCGGATCAACAGCAATGCCGAGATCGGCTTTTTCTTCAACAACTTTTGCTGCGAGTTGTGTGAGGTTTTCAGGAATCGGTTCCGGTGTGTGAGAAAAAATTCCGGTCAGCTCACAATTCAGCGGAATGATCCTGCATTCAAATTGGCGCAGCAGTTTTGGAACGATGACACAGCCCGCGGCATTATCGCAGTCAACAACGACTTTGAATTTCTTTGAGCGGACAGCTTCGAGGTTGATGTAGGGCAGGCTGATAATTTTTTGGATATGGCGGTCAATCCATGTCGCATCGTTTTCGAATTTTCCCTGCTTATCCCATGCCGCAAAGCCGAAATTGCCCCGTTCTGCAATTGCCCAGAACTTTTTATTTTCTTCAGCGTTAAGAAACATGCCGGTGGTTGCCATAAATTTTAAGCCGTTCCATTGCATCGGATTGTGGCTTGCCGTAATTGAAATTCCGCCGGCGGCGTGAAGTTGTTCCACCGCAAGCTGCACTGTTGGCGTCGGACAAACGCCGATGAAAATTACATTGCACCCTGCTTGCAGCAATGTTGAAGTGACAATATCGGCGACAGATTTTCCGGTAATGCGCCCGTCTCTGCCGACAACGATTGTTCCCCGATTGCAATACTCGGCGTACGCCGCAACATATTTAACAATGGTTTCCGGCGTAAGACTTTCGCCAACAACGCCGCGAATGCCTGAAATGCTGACCATGAGAGACATACAGAAAGCCCTTTTCAAAAAAAACTGAGTGAGAGAATTTACCAAAGATGATGAAGAGAAGCAACGAAGGGAGGCATTTGTTTTTCGGTTTCAGTACTTGTACCTTTTTTGAAAGCACGCATTGAAAAGCGCCATGAAAAAATTGAAAAAACAAAGGCTGGTAACCACAACTGCTTTGTACATCAAAAATATGGTGTGCGATAGATGCATTCGTGTTGTGCGCGAAGAATTGGCAAATCTTGGGCTTGACGTGCGAAGCATTCGGCTCGGTGAAGCTATCGTTGCGAACGGTTCAAAGAAGATTGATCTTGAAAAAGTCCGGCGCGTTTTGCATGAGAACGGTTTCGAATTGATTGATGATCAGCGAATGAAGCTTATTGAAAAAATCAAGACACTGATTATCAATCGCATCCACCATTCGGATAGTGACGGTGAGATGAATGTGAATTTCTCGAAGTACATCGCGGAGCAAGTCGGGCACGATTACAGTTATTTGAGCAAGCTTTTTTCTTCCATCGAGAACGTAACGATTGAAAAGTTTATCATTCTACAAAGAATCGAGCGGGTAAAAGAGCTGCTTGTTTACGACGAACTAACGCTTAGCGAAATTGCATATCGGATGGGTTACAGCAGCGTGCAGCATTTGTCCGGTCAATTTAAGGATGTTACCGGTTTTACACCGACATATTTTAAAGAATTACAATCCCAAAGGAATTTTCAATCTCGAAGTGACCTTCAGCAGGTAAAGCGAATGCCACTTGATAAGGTCGCATCATAACCCTTTTTTTGAGGCTCAGAAATCTATAAAACATTTCCATTTAAATATAATGCTGTACCAAGGGAGAGATGTTATATTATTATCAAGTAATTCACTGAACTGATGATTTTTCGAAAGGAGATACAGTTATGAAATCGAGTGAGTTGAAAATTGAAGGAATGAGCTGCGGTCATTGTGTGATGGCGGTGAAAAAGGAATTGGGGGCAATTGCGGGGCTTACTGTCGAAGATGTTCAAATCGGGAAAGCGCGCGTGCAGTATGACGAAACGAAAGTCTCGCAAGAAAAGCTCGCCGCCGCGATTGATGAAGCAGGATATAAGCTTGTGGGTTTGGATTGATGGATTGGTAAAAGAATGGAAGATGGAAAATGGGAAATAGAAAGTACGCCTGACGTTCAACGGGTTGAAACATTGACTCTTCCTGTTGAAGGAATGACATGTGCAAGTTGTGTTTTACGCGTTGAGAAGGCACTGAAAAAAGTTGACGGCGTTCAGGCAGCGAGCGTTAATCTCGCAACAGAAAAAGTTTCTTTGTCATTCGATCCGGCGCAAGTCAAGATTGAGGAGCTTACATCGGCGGTGGAAGAAGCCGGGTATAAACTTGTCATTCCACAGGAAAATATTCAGAAAAAAGAAAGCGGCGGTGTAGCGCACAGTGCTCCTTCGCATCAGGAAAAAGCGTATCAAGAATTGAAACGAGATTTTATCTTCAGCCTTTCGCTCGCCGTGCCGCTCGTTCTGTTGAGCATGGCAGGCATGACGGAGTGGTTCAAACAGGCATCGCCGGTGAGTATAGACGACCTAAATAAATTTCTTATGATGATGACGACGATCGTTGTGTTTGTTCCCGGCAAACGATTTTATATTTCCGCATGGCGATTGGTGAAACATTTTTCTGCTGATATGAATACACTTGTAGCTGTCGGAACCGGAGTAGCGTACGTTTATAGTGTTATCGTCGTGCTTTTCCCGCATTGGCTTGGTTTCAAGAATGAAATGCACTCAGTGTATTTTGACACGGCGGCAACAATTATTACTTTGATTTTGATGGGGCGAGTTTTTGAAGCGCGGGCAAAGAGCAAAACATCGGATGCGATCAAAAAATTGCTCGGTTTGCAGCCGAAAACAGCACGTGTAATTCGCAAAGGAATCGAAAGTGATATATCTGTTAGCGATGTGATGGTGAACGACATTGTTCTTGTGCGCCCCGGAGAAAAAATCCCGGTTGATGGAATTGTCACGAAGGGTTACACTTCAATTGATGAGTCAATGATCACGGGAGAAAGCATTCCGGTTGAAAAAAACATTGACGATAAAGTTGTTGGTGGAACAATCAATAACAACGGAAGCATTGAATTCCGTGCGGCGGCGATTGGAAAAGATACGGTGATCGCACACATCATTAAATTGGTGGAGGAAGCACAAGGTTCGAAAGCGCCGATCCAGTCGCTTGCCGATAAAATTGCTTCTGTGTTTGTTCCGATTGTCATTGGAATTGCGGTCGTTACTTTCTTGCTTTGGTATTTTGTGGGAGGAATTGGTTTCACTCCGGCGATGATAAATTTTATTGCGGTGCTGATCATTGCGTGTCCGTGCGCTCTTGGGCTTGCCACGCCGACGGCAATCATGGTCGGAACGGGCCGCGGCGCTTCGAGCGGTGTTCTTATTAAAAATGCCGATAGTCTCGAGCGTCTTCATAAAGTTCAAACAGTTGTTTTCGATAAAACCGGAACGGTGACAATGGGGAAGCCGTCCGTGACAGATGTGAAACTCATGGACGGGATTGATGAGAATGAATTTTTCCGCCTCACAGCATCCGTCGAAAAAAAATCAGAGCATCCTCTCGCCGCCGCAATTGTTTCGTTCGTGAATGGGAAAGGAATTGCCGCTGTTGAAGTTCAGTCTTTTGTGTCACATCCGGGCATGGGAATAGTCGGCTCAATCGGCGGCAATGCGATTGCGGTCGGAAATAGAAAACTCATGCAGGAATTTTCAGTCGAAACATCTGATGGCGAAAGTGCTGCAACACGATTTGAGTCAGAAGGAAAAACCCCGATGTTTGTTGCCGTTAATGGTAAATCGGCGGGAATTATTGCAGTTGCCGATACAGTTCAGTCAAGTTCAAAATCAGCAATTGCGTCATTGGGGAAAATAGGGATAGAGACTGTGATGCTGACCGGCGATTCACGGCAAGCAGCGCACAACATAGCGCAGCAAGTCGGCATCCGCCGCGTGATTGCAGAAGTTCTTCCCGGTGAAAAAGCGAGCCGCATCAAAGAATTGCAGCAGGAGGGAAAAATTGTTGCAATGGTCGGAGATGGCATCAACGACGCGCCGGCACTTGCCCAAGCCGACATTGGCATTGCGATGGGAACCGGCACTGATGTCGCAATGGAAACCGCCGATATCACGTTAATGAAATCCGACCTTAACGGCGTTGTGCAGGCGATGAAATTGTCTGGAAAAACTCTTTCAACAATCAAGCAAAATCTTTTTTGGGCATTCATTTATAATGTCATCGGTATTCCTCTCGCGGCGTTTGGAATGTTGAATCCGATCATCGCCGCAGGCGCAATGGCATTTAGTTCCGTCAGTGTTGTATCCAACTCTCTGCGCTTGCGCATGACAAAGATTTAGGGCTTTTTCGTTCACCGTCGGTCGTTTTTTACCCTTCAAATTTCTATTTCCCAAAGACAATTATGAGCCAAAATGGCGGCAACCAATTTTTTTGAATAAATTTCCGTCAAGTTCATTTGACATTCGTGTTTGATTTTCATATAATTCAAGCAATTTCAACAACTTAGCGTCCTTGATTATATTTCTATGACGAAAACAACGAAATGGGTGTTGGGAAGCATTGGGGCAGTTTTTCTGGTTTTCATTTTGTTTTGGGCGGCGGTCCTTTTCTTCCTTTTCCACAGTGAGAACGATGAAGAATATTCTTCGGGGACCGGAGGGACGATTGCTATTGTGGAATTGAAAGAACAGATTGTTTCTTCAGAGGACATCGTTCGTCAATTCAAAAAATACCGGGAAGACAATTCGGTCAAAGCAATTGTTTTTCGTATTGAGTCGCCGGGTGGCGGCGTTTCTGCAAGCCAGGAAATTTATGAGGAAGTGAAAAAAACCCGTGACAGCGGAAAGCCGGTTGTTGTTTCGATGGGTTCTGTTGCGGCAAGCGGTGGATATTACGTTTCACTTGGTGCAACTAAAATTGTTGCAAACCCGGGGACACTTACGGGAAGTATTGGTGTCATCTCAGAATTTCTCAACTTCAATCAACTTTTCAACAAAATCGGGATCGGCTCGACGACAGTCAAGAGCGGAAAATTCAAGGATACCGGTTCGCCATACCGTCCGTTTTCTGAAGAGGATAAAAAATATTTTCAGGAAACAATTGACGATGTATATCAGCAATTTTTGAATGTCGTTGAAACTGAGCGCAAGCTTTCTCCTGCGAAGGCAAAAGAACTTGCCGACGGACGCGTCTTCACCGGAAAAAAAGCATACGAAGTTGGTTTGATTGATACTCTCGGAACGTACGAAGATGCGATATCCATTGCCGCGGACCTGGCGGGAATTTCCGGAACACCGCGTCTTATCAAAGAGCGAAAGAAAGAAAGACTTCTCGACGTTTTAATGGGAAGCGTGAAGAATGAAATTTCAGGATTAAAAGAAGAGGTTTTGAATCAGCCGATATTGCAATACAAACTTACTCAACCATAACAGCATAGGAGAAAACACGTGACGAAAGCCGATATTGTTGACATCATTGCTTCTGGCACCGGTTTGACGAAGGTGGAAACGGAAGCGGTTGTTGATGGTTTCATCCAAACTGTGATTACTTCTTTGCGCGATGGAAAGAATATCGAGATTCGCGGCTTTGGCAGCTTCAAAGTGAAAAAGAGAAAGGGAAGAGTGGCGCGCAATCCGAGGACGGGCGAGCAAGTGAAGGTCGAAGAACATTATGTCCCGATCTTCAAAGTATCGAAAGAATTGAAGATGCTTGTCAATGAAAATCTTAAGAAGACATTAGGCTGAGATTTTTTCAGGAGTTTGCGTGGCAATTCAACCAACAATTTTGTGTGGTCAATGCGGCAGTCCGATTCGCCTGCATGACCGATTTTGTGTACGATGCGGCAGTCCCGTTGACTGGGTAGAATCTGAATCCGCCGGTGAGCCGGCGCAGATGGAAAAGGGGATTGTCATTTGCCCGTCGTGCGGCGTCCCCAATCCGAATTCGAATAAAAACTGTTCTGCATGCGGTTCGTCGCTTTCCAGGCAGCAAGTGAAAGCGGAGAAAAGCGTACAGCCGATAAAACACAAGAGTGAAGGTGGCAAGAAGCAAAAAGCGAAATCGATGAAACTTGAACCGTGGCATTGGCTGGCAATAGCTGCCGCGGCAGTGATTATTATTGTGGTTGTCATCGGCGAATTGCGGAATACGCCGAAAGAGATGCCGTCTGAATCGCCGACTGCGAACAGCGTGTCCGTCAGTCCGACGATGCTTGCCGATATTGATGCGATGCAAAAAACGGTAGACGCAAATCCGAATGATACTCAGGCGATGCTTCACCTTGCGAACATGCTGCACGATGCGCATTTTTATCCCCGCGCGATTGAGATGTACAAAAAATATCTTGCAAAGAAACCTGAAGATCCAAACGCGCGTGTAGATATGGGAATTTGTTATCTCGAAACCGGCGACGCGCCGACTGCCGCAAAGGAAATGCAGACTGCTTTGAAATACGACCCGAAGCATCAAATGGCAATGTTCAATCTTGGCATTGTCAATTTGAATATGGGCAACGTTCAGCAATCGAATGAATGGTTAAGGAAAGCTATTAAAATAGATTCAACGACGACAATTGCGCAACGAGCAAAAGACATACTTTCAGAACATTCACAAATTCAATAAACTAAACACGGAGAACACTTATGCCAAGTGGAAAAAAGCGCAAACGCCATAAAATGGCGACACACAAGCGAAAAAAACGCTTGCGGAAGATGCGGCACAAGAAGAAGATTCGCTAACAATTGACTGCTCATGGAATTTTTCTGTGGGCAGTTTTTTTTAGAGGCAGTGATGAAATATCTCAAAGATTGAAATATGTGTCACGATTGCGTACCATACATCATCATTTCCCAATGAAGTCAAAAACCTTATTCAACGGAATCTTCACACGGCGGGAATGTAATTCGCTTCCTCTCGTCATTACCTTGTCCCGGCTTGGAACATTTCCAACGTCCCGTCAAAATTTTCCCTGCTACGAATTTCATATTCACGCTTCAGCAAGAGATAAATATCAGTTTAGCGACTCATTATTTTCAACTGCCGGCAATGTGATTTTTCCTGATTTCCGAGCAGTCAGAGTCTTCACGCAAAAAATAAACGAGCAGCGTGATCCGAAGAAGGCGGTGCGTGCCGGACATGTTAATGCAATGGGATTAATCGATGAGATTTTTCATTTTGTTGTCCGGTTGTACGAAGAAACAGCAAGCCCCGGAGTTTTTCTACGCGCTGAAAATGCGCTGCTTCGTACTCTTAAGAAACAAAAACTGGATGAGCTGCTCACGGTATTTGTTGGAAAATTTCCGACAGTAGAAATTCATAGAAAACTAAAATCGCCTGGTGAATTTCTTGCGGGCGTGTCTGGAAATCGTGCGAACCGCCTCGTAACGCTCGAAGAAATTGTTCTTTTATACTTCGCTAATGTTAATCCTGCGTTTTCTCCGCTCAAAGAGCTTTTTGATGATGCTGAGTTGTCATCCCGCACGATGTACACCGAAGTTGTTACATCGCTCGAGAATTTTTTCAAAAACGAAAAGCCTTTTGGACCTGATCATCAATCGTTATTCGAATTGCTGCGTGCGCCAATTCTTGCCCATCCCGATAGCTTAGAAGCACAGCTTCAATTTATTCGGCGCAGGTGGGGAATGATACTTTCCACGAAGTATCTGAATCGTATTTTGAGCGGAATGGATTTTCTTGCGGAAGAATCGAAACTGTTTCCTCAAGGCGGTGCTGCCCTTCCGCCGGTTCCTACATTCAAACATGATGAAGGCGGCGCGCATTATGATTCACCGGAGTACGAACGATTTACTTCTGACACCGACTGGATGCCGAGGGTTGTGCTGCTTGCGAAAAATTCGTATGTCTGGCTTGATCAGTTATCTAAAAAATATCAACGATCCATCACGCGGCTTGATCAAATTCCTGATGAAGAATTGGACCAGCTTGCGCGATGGAATTTCACCGCTCTGTGGCTCATCGGCTTGTGGGAACGAAGCACTGCCTCGCAGAGGATAAAACAATTGACCGGAAATCCGGAAGCTGTTCCTTCCGCGTATTCTTTATTCGAATATGAAATTGCGAATGATCTTGGCGGTGAAGCAGCGTTTCAAAATTTGAAAGCACGTGCATGGCAAAGAGGAATCCGGCTTGCCGGCGACATGGTACCTAATCACATGGGAATATATTCGCGTTGGATCATCGAGCATCCTGAATTTTTTATTCAATCTGACTACAGCCCGTTTCCCAATTATCGCTTTACAGGAGAAAATCTTTCGCACGACTCGCGGGTTGAGCTTCGCATTGAAGACGGTTACTGGCGGCGCTCGGACGCGGCGGTTGTTTTTCAGCGTATTGATCGAGCGACGGGGAAGGTAACATACATTTATCACGGGAACGATGGCACGAGCATGCCGTGGAATGACACGGCACAGCTTGATTTATTGAAAGCTGAAGTGCGCGAAGCATTGATCCAGACTATTTTTCATGTTGCAAGAAAATTTCCGATTATCCGGTTTGATGCGGCGATGACGTTGACAAAAAAACATTATCAACGTTTGTGGTATCCGCAACCGGGAACCGGCGGCGACATTCCATCGCGCGCCGATCACGCGTTAAGCCGGGATGAATTCGACAAACTTTTTTCCAATGAATTTTGGAGAGACGTTGTTGACCGTATCAATGCTGAAATGCCAGACACGCTGCTGCTTGCAGAAGCGTTTTGGCTGATGGAAGGATATTTTGTTCGAACGCTCGGAATGCATCGTGTCTATAACAGTGCATTCATGCACATGTTGATGAAGGAAGAAAACGGAAAATACCGCCAGCTCATAAAAAATACACTCGATTACAATCCGGAAATCCTGAAGCGCTATGTCAACTTTATGAGCAATCCTGATGAACAAACTGCCATGGCCCAGTTCGGGAAAGACGATAAATATTTCGGTGCCGCGCTCATGATGGTGACGTTACCCGGGCTTCCGATGTTTGCTCACGGCCAGATTGAAGGCTTAACGGAAAAATACGGCATGGAATACAAACGTGCGTACTATAATGAATCGGCTGATGAGCATTTGATTAGACGGCACGAGCAGGAAATTTTTCCGATCATGAGCAAGCGGTATCTTTTCAGCCAAGTTGATAATTTTGAGCTGTACGATTTTGTTGATGCGCGCGGCACTGTGAACGACAATGTTTTTGCTTATTCGAACGTTGCGGGCAACGAGCGCGCGTTGATTGTGTATCACAACAAATATGAAGAATGCAAAGGGTGGATTCGAACAGCGTCGCCAAAATTGTATGTGCGGGAAAATGGTGTGAAAGCAGTTGGTGTGAAAACGTTAGGTGAGGCGCTTCGCCTTAATTCGTCGCCAAATGTATATTACATCTTCAAAGATTTCAAATCGAATCTTGAATACATTCGTTCGGGCGCGGAATTATATGAGCAAGGATTGTATGTCGAACTGAAAGCATTTCAGTATCATATTTTTCTTGATTTTCGAGAGGTGTTTGATTCCAATGGTGAGTATGAAATGCTCACGCGCCGTCAAAAAGGGCGGGGCATGTCCAGCATTTATAGTGAGTTGGAACAATTGCGGCTGGCGCCAATTCATAAACAGTTCGAGAAAATTCTCAGGCATCAATTTATTGAAAGTTTTGCGAAGAGCTTTGCTTCTCGATCGAAAAAATTCATTTTCGACGAGGTTGAAGTTAGCCAGATTGAACGATTATTTGTGCAGTTAGGAAATGATGTGTACCCATTTCTTGGTGATCAATTCGATAAGGAATACGCTGCACAAGCGCTGAAGGAAAAAGTGCAGGCGGTCGAGCGCATTGTTCACGATTCGCAACGCCAACGCCAGCGTTCTCGAAAAGCTTCCGGAAGATTGTTACTGCATAAGGCTCTCACATTGGAAGAAGCAAAAATTCTCTTTCTGTGGATCATCATGGATGTTCTTTCCCGAAAGACAACGTTAAAAGACAGCGATCTGGTTTTTGAGAGATTGCGGTTGCCGGAAATTGTTCGAGGGATGATCGAAGCAGATCGCCGAAAAGTTTCATCAGAAAACAGAGAAGTGCTTTTTCATGTTTTATTGCGTCATGCATCTCAATTCGAAAACGTTGATGTTAAGTCGTGGAGATTAGTTATAGAGAAGCTTTTTAACGATTCTTTTGTACGTGATTTTCTTAAAGTTAATTTATATGGAGGTGTGTGGTACTTTAGCAAGGAACAATTCGAAAAAATATTGCATTGGTTTGCACGCATCGTATTAATTCAAACGGCGGTAGCTGAAAAAACCGAACGCCTCACTAAATTTGCAGCGGCAGTCCATGCGGAAATTAAAGTTCTTGAACAGTTATCCCTGAAGTCGAAGTTCCAGGTGGAACGCCTGCAAGATTTGCTTGCGGAAGGGCGCGTCGGATGATTTTTTCTGATTCGCAGTTGTTTAACCAGAAAGAAAAATATTTCTTAAGACTCTTGACTCTGCAAGAATTATCATTATATTTACGTTCGACCCGTGCGGCAATTCCTCCCCTGATTGTTGCACATTAAAAGGGTCGAGCTCGGTGCCCCCCCACACCGGGCTTTTTTATTTGTAAAATTTTGAATATTATTACGGAACATTTTCCGACATAACATCATCTAACCGGATACTATTGAGAGGTAAATTACATGGCAAAAGTGATAAAAGAAAAAGAACGATTGGCGGCCAAAAGGAAAGCAAAAATTGAAATCCTTCCTCTTGGCCCGACAAATTACAAAATTTTGATTGCCGGCATCGCTACAATTATTCTTGGCTATATTCTTCTCGGTACCGACCCATGGGATGGCTTTCTTGCTTTGACACTCGCTCCCGTTGTTCTGATTATTGGGTACTGTGTTATTATTCCTGTTGGAATCATTTATCGGAAAAAAGAACAGTCGCCAACTCCTGCCACAGCAAGCGATTCTGCTGCAGCGCCGCAAGGATAAAGGTTAGCAGAGAAATATGGTGTCAGTGAGAAAAGAATGGGGAGAGCAGCCAGTATAGTAACGCAGAAACAATTGCGGAAAGGGGAATAGTAAGAATCCATGCCATCACTATCCTTCCCGCTATACCCCATCGAACAGCGGAAAGTCTTTTTGTTGCACCAACGCCCATAATTGCTCCAGTGATTGTGTGTGTTGTGCTGACAGCAATACCGCTTATCGCGGTCATGAGGAGCGTAACGGCGCCGGCACCTTCTGCTGCAAATCCGTCGGACGTTTTCAGTTTGGTTACCTTTTGCCCCATCGTTTTAACTATTCTCCAGCCGCCGAATAATGTTCCGAGTGCAATGGAAACGTAACATAAAATGAGCACTTCAAAAGGGACGACAAATGTTTTCAGCACTCCCGCTGTTACAAGCAATCCGGTAATAACGCCCATAGTTTTCTGTGAATCATTTGCGCCGTGGCCTAAACTCAAAGCCGCGGCTGAAAGAAGCTGAAGCCTGCGAAACGCATGATTGATTTTTGACGAAGGCCGGTGATGAAACATCCACATTAATGTTACCTTGATTGTGAATCCAATCACCATTCCCATAATAGGCGCGACCACCATAAAGATAAGCGTATTTGTCCATCCTCCGTACAAAATTGAGCCGAAGCCTGCTTTTGCGATTGCGGCGCCTGCGTAACCGCCCATTAAAGCATGTGAAGAGCTTGTCGGAAGTCCGAAATACCACGTGATGATGTCCCAAAAAATTGCGCCTAATAAACCGCAAAGAATGACATACTCATTAATCAATTCCAGCTTGACCAATCCTTTGCCAACAGTTGCAGCAACGCTCTCTCCGAACAAAAATGCTGCGGCAAAATTAAAGAATGCCGCCCACACCACTGCTTTGCGTGGAGTCAAAACGCGTGTCGAAACGATCGTTGCTATTGAGTTTGCGGCATCGTGGAACCCATTGAGAAAATCGAATACAAGCGCAATAAGAATGATGAGAAGGACGAACGGCGTCAACATAAAGAGTTCGAAAAATAATTAGGCGTGTTTGATGACAATTGATTCGAGAACGTTAGCAACATCTTCACAACTGTCAGTTGCCGTTTCCAGTCCGACGTAAACTTCTTTCAGTTTGATAAGCTGGAAAGGATCTCTTTCTTTTCCAAAAAGTCCTACCATTGCCTCCTCAAAGACAGTGTCCGCTTCGTTTTCATATTCGTTGACAGTTGTAAAAACTTTTTGCAGCTCGTCAATTTGTTGAAGATTCCGTAAAAGAGTTACGCCACTTCGAAGTTCTGAAACAGATTTTTCAATGATCTTGATGAGCTGAACCGAATTTTTAGGCCATTTTTTTAATTTATATAAATAGAACCGCCGGGCCGAGCCGTCAATTTGGTCCATAATTTCGTCGAGTGAATAAGCGAGAAGGTGAATATCCTCACGGTCAAAGGGTGTTACAAATGTTCCGTTTAGTTCGGAAAAAATCTTGTGTGTAATTGAATCACCCGCATGTTCACAGCCACGAATTTCTTGAACGAATTTTTCTTGTTCTGTTTTTGTCTTTGCGGCAGCAAGCTTTTTCATTATGGCAGCTGCCGTGACAAGATTTTGTGCTGATTCTTCAAAAAGGGAAAAAAATGTTTCGTCGTGCGGAAGCAGGACTTTGATAAACCGGTCGAGTTTCATGCCAGCTCCTTTAGGAAATGTGGGTCGTTAAAGGGCACATAAATTTACTCAATGGAAAGCAAGTTTCCAAGTGCAATGGAAAAGTTTTACGCCGCAGCTACGCGCTCGCTTTTTCCATTGTTCGCAGAAGAGTTCGTCCCTTCCACTTGAAGTGCCCAAAGTACCCCCCGAGCACCGCTATGAGAATTGCAGGGACGTGGATAATTTCCGCAGGCAAAAAGAATTTCATCACAGATGAAGTCTTTGTCAGCGTTGTGAATCTTTTGAGAATTAAATAATCGATCGTAAATTTTCCACAGAGCACAATAACCGGAGACGGAAATTCGGTGAAAAATGCAATCGAGAATGGCGTCAAAACAAAAAGAAGCGCGTATAAGAGAAATGAAGTTGCGAGAAACACAAGCATTGCCGGCCGGTAATGTGCGGTTTGTGCTGCCCACCGCATGCGCTGTTGAAGGAAATCTGTCCAGTGTTCGACAGGAAAAGTTGTCATCTGCGATTCAGGCTCACTTGCAAAACGTATTTTCCATTTCGTGTTGGAGACGATTTGTTGGGCAAGAAGCGAATCATCTCCGGAATTGAGATGTGCGAGTGAAGAATATCCGCCAGCAGCTTCGTAGGCTGAGCGCCGGAATGCCATATTACTTCCATTGCAGTTGTTCACATTTCCATTGCCGATGGCACCTGCCGCACACGCCGTGTGAGAAAGAAAATCGAGGAATTGAACACCGAATAATAGAGGCGAAACATTTTGTTTGTTGTCAAAAACCGTGGTTCCCGTGACAATGCCGACTTCAGGAGCAAAATGTTTGATAATGGATGAAATCCATTTTGATCCTGCGATACAATCGGCGTCGGTTGTAAAAATTATATCGCTTTTGCTCTGGGCAATGCCAAGCGTCAGTGCATTGATTTTTGGAGAAATATGCTTGGAGGGATTTTGAACGCCCAGCAATTTTATTCTGGACGAGTTGGAAGCATAATTTTGTACAATTGTCGAAGTATTGTCGGTTGATTGATCGTCAACTACAACAATGGTGATTTTATCTTTCGGATAGTCTTGATTTAAAAGCGACGAGAGACAATCGCCGATGTGTGCTTCTTCATTTCTTGCTGGGACGACAACAGCAATGGAGGGATGTTGTTCGATAATTCCTTCTCGTAGCTTCTTTAAGCCGCTGGTGAACAAAAAAATTTGCCGTACGTAGATAATTCCAAGAAGGGAAAGAATAATCGAAAGTATATCGGGGAAGAGATTCATGGAATAAATTTCGATTGTTGCCCTTTTGATCGGATGATATAAAAAGCGCCAACCAAACTTGGGATGAAGATGTTGAAAAAAAATAAGAACATCGAAGTGTTAAATGCTGTTGCCGGTAAAAAACCTGCGCGGCTGAAAAAGAAAATTGCCGTTCCTTCGCGGATTCCAAGATCGCCGATAGAAATTGGAAGAAATGCCGACTTGACAATAAGGATGGATGCCGCACACATCACGCCCGAATAAAATGGAACGCTCTCGAATGAGTTTGCAATGAGCACGTATTGAGAGAGTATAATTGAATACAGCACGATCGTCAAAAGGAGAAATGCGCGCGCCTGTTTCCGTCGAAAAAATTCATTGATTGAAAGGAAAGCGGCAACGGCTCGATTTTCCAGAATTTTTTTCGGCAGCAAAGTCAGGACGAGTTTTACACGTTGAGGGTACAGTATCACGATGCTCATAATAATCACGATTGCCAAGCCGATAGCGATGTACGAAACGCTCCAATAGCGCGGTAAGAAAAAGCTGGCAAACAACATCAACGCGATGATTCCGCCGGTGATGGTGACAGCCAATAAGTACAGTTTGTCGATTAAACTTGAGGCAAGTACTTTTGATCCCCGTAAAGAGCGCAACGCAGCAACCCTGCCGCCGTATTCACCGATTTGCCCCGGTGTAAAAAAACCGGCAGCAAACCCTATGAACAGGGAAGAAAAAATTGCATCGTTTGAAACGGATTCATCAATTAATCGCAAAAGAAATCTCCAGCGATAAAACTGCACTGTGAGGTTTGCGATCATGAGTGCTCCACCGACGATTAGATAAATGATTTTTGCATGGACAAGCGAATCAAGCAAGTTCTGGAAGTTAATATATGAGACGAGCGCAATGATGAGTCCAATGCCAATGGCAATTTTCGCGGTGAAGGTAAGAAGCGGATGATCGGACAAGAATTTCATTCGAGAGAACTTTTCCAATTAAATTTTCCAACAAGGCCGAGCGGGCCTATCAACAGGTTGTAGAAGATAAAACAAATTTCCAATGGAACAAACCATTTAAACAGATTCCGATTCCCGAATGTTTGTATTGCTTTACGGATAAGAATGCCGTCAATGATAAATTTCCCGATCGCAAATATTCCTGCTGTAGCCGGGGCGAAAAAAAACGAAATCATCAATACGGCGTTAAATGAGTGAATCAACGCGAAGATGATTTTCATCTTTGCCGGATAAAATTGTGCGGCAGAAAAATGCCGCTTCCGCTGATTGATAAACTCCTTGAATGTCAACGGTGGTTGAGTTTTAACAAAACTTTCCGGTTCGGACATATAACGGATTTCCCATGTCGTTTCTTTTTGCATAAGCTGGATGAGCAGATCGTCATCGCCGCTGATCGAGTGCTTGATTTTTTGAAATCCGCCAACCTGTTCGAAAACTTTTTTGCGGTAAGCAAAATTTCTTCCGGTGCACATGTAAGCATTTTTCAATCCAATACCAGCAGCTGTAGCTGATGAGTTCTTCATTTCTTCATAGCGAAGGAAGCCGTCTCCGATTTTGGCAGAAAGTGTTTCGATAGAATGTTCTTCAAAAGGCGAGTAACCCGCAACAGCTCCGACAGTTGGCTCAAAATATTCTGAAAGTATCGTAAGCCATTGCGGCGGTACAATGGAATCTGCGTCTGTGAAAGCGAGTATCTCATTCGTGCTTGCCTTGATCGCTTCGTTCAGCGCATTTTTTTTTCCCGGCAGATCGGACGTGATGTTGTCGAGTGAGATCAAGCGAATGATTGGATATTTTCTTTGGTATTCCTGAACGATTTTTTCGGTCGCGTCAGTGGAGCGGTCGTTCACGACGATGATTTCGTACAGCTTCTTTGGATATTCGAGTTTCGCCAAAAATTCGAGGCAGCTTCCGATGCACTTTTCCTCATTTCGTGCCGCAACGATGATTGAAAACCGGCGCATTTCTGTATTGTTTCCCTTGCGAAGCTTTGCCATACCTCGTATGACAAGGCTATGAATGGCGAGGTAGCAAAAAAAAAGGATTGCGTTAATGATGATAACAGCAAGTTCGTATTTCATAGCTGAATCAAATTAAATAAAAGGCGGAAGCAATGCAATGGACAGCTTCTGAATTAAACAAGTTGCCTCACTTTCAAAAAAATGGTATATTTCAAATCCAAACTGAACATACGGAACCTTTTGAAGCGGCTTATTATTGCAATAGATGGACCTGCGGCGTCGGGAAAAAGCACAACTGCCAAACTTGTTGCAGAACGGCTTGGATACTTGCATGTTGATACCGGCGCGATGTATCGCGCGTTTACTTTGAAAGTGCTTCAACAAGGAATTGACATACAGAACACGGCAAGCATTGCGCGCCTTGTACCACAGACGACAGTTCGTTTGTTTCACAACAGCGGAAAGTCGAGCGTGTTGCTGGATGGTGTTGATGTGAGTGAAGATATTCGCCGTCCGAAAGTTACCAAAGCAGTGAGCGCTGTGAGCAGCATTGCAGAGGTAAGAGCGCTGATGGTACGCGAGCAGCAAGCGATGGGAAGGAAAGGCGGCATTGTGCTGGAAGGCAGAGATATTGGCACAGTCGTTTTCCCAAAAGCCGATGTAAAAATTTTTATGATTGCCGAGGCGCATGAACGCGCGCGGCGGCGGAGCAAGGAACTGGCAGAACGCGGTACAAATGTTTCGTTAGATGAATTGGAAAAGGAAATTGTCGACAGAGACAAGAAAGATACAAGCCGCACTCTCAGTCCTCTGAGGCAGGCAAAGGATGCAATTGTTCTTGATACGACAACACTGAGTGTGGAAGAACAGGTAGAGTTTATTGTGGCGAAGGTGATGGAGAAGATGCGATGAAAGTAACGGTTGATCCGAATTCCGGTTTCTGCTGGGGCGTTGTGCGGACTATTGAGATTGCAGAACAGGAATTGCGGGAATCGAAGAAATTATATTCGCTTGGTGATATTATTCACAATCCGCTTGAGATTGAGCGGCTGGGAGAAGAAGGATTGAAAACAATTTCTCATGCCGATCTCGAAAATATTAAAGATGCAAAAGTTCTTATTCGCGCTCATGGTGAGCCGCCTGAAACATATCGCCGCGCGAAAGAATTAGGCATCGAATTGATTGATGCGACATGCCCGGTTGTGACGAAAGTTCAGGAACGTATCCGCAAGTTCTATGACAAAGAGTACCAGATTGTGATCTTTGGAAAAAAAGATCATGCCGAAGTGATCGGCTTGGTCGGCCACACGAACGGGACAGCAATCGTAATCAAGTCGGTGGAAGAAGTTTCGAAACTCGATCTCACACGAAACACAGTATTGTTTTCTCAAACCACAATGGATAAAGCGACGTTCTATGCCATCCGTGATGAAATCCGGTCGAAGATCAAGGCAGAATTTGAAGTTGGCACCTTTGAAGAAATGGCGATTGATTTTCATGCGAAAGACACGATTTGCGGACAGGTATCGGGACGTGATAAAAAACTGCGCGAGTTTTCCCGAAGCAACGATGTGCTGATATTTGTTGCCGGGAAGAAAAGTTCAAACGGAAAAGTGCTTTTTGAAATTGCCAGAGAAGAAAACCCGCGGACGTATTTTGTTGAAGATGAAAACGAACTTCAGCCAGAGTGGTTTGAAAATGTTGAAACGGTCGGCATCAGCGGTGCGACGTCAACGCCGCAGTGGCTGATGGAGCGTATCAAATCTTCAATCGAAGAGATCGTACATGTGCGTGCATAATTTTTTAAGTCATCAGTAATTCACTAAAACAATCAACCATAATCTATTTTTGCTTGTTGAATTTTTTCGCGGAATGAATGTGATGGCTGTTCACACCCGGCGAAAAACAATAAGCAGTCTCGTTAAAAGCGGGACGTTAAGGAGCGTTAATGTCTACAGATGAAGCAGTAAAAACCACACTAGGATTCGGAGACGAAAAGGAGTATTCCGAATCTGAATTTAAGGAATTAGCCGCGTTGTACGAAAGCACCCTTGGGAAAATTTCGCAAGGCGAAATTGTCAAAGGAAGAATTGTACATATCGGCGACAACGAAATTGCGCTGGATATCGGATTCAAATCGGAAGGCACGGTCGCGAAAAATGAGTTCACAAATCTTTCTGAGCTGAAAGTCGGCGATGAAGTTGAGGTCTTTCTCGAAAGCATTGAAGATAAAGACGGCCAGCTTGTTCTCTCGCGGAAACGAGCAGATTTCATGCGGATTTGGGAGCGCGTGACGCGTTCGTATGAAACGGGAGAAGTGTTGAAGGGGCGGTGTGTCCGGCGTATCAAAGGAGGAATTGTCGTCGATTTGCTTGGCATTGATGCGTTCCTTCCCGGCTCGCAAATTGATGTTCGGCCTGTGCGCGATTTTGATGCACTCATCGGAAGAGAAATGGATTTTCGTGTGGTGAAAATCAATCATCCCTCTGAAAATGTTGTCGTGAGTCATAAAATTCTTGTTGAAGAAGAAATTGCTGACCAACGCAAAGCAATTCTTGACAGTCTTGAGAAAGGACAAATTCTCGAAGGAACAGTCAAAGCGATTTCTGATTTCGGCGTGTTCATTGATCTTGGCGGCGTTGACGGACTTGTTCATATCACCGATTTATCGTGGGGACGTGTCGGTCACCCGTCGGAAATTGTGAAGCTTGATCAAGTTATCAATGTTGTCGTTCTCGATTTCGATGCAGAGAAAAAGAGAATTTCTCTCGGCTACAAACAATTGCAGCCGCATCCGTGGGAAAATATCGAAACGAAATATCCGGTCGGCACAAAGGTCTCCGGTAAAGTGGTTTCGTTGACGGATTACGGAGCGTTCATTGAAATTGAAAAAGGCATTGAAGGTTTGATTCACATTTCTGAAATGAGCTGGACACAGCATATCAAACATCCGTCGCAGGTTGTTTCAATGGGACAAATTATAGATGCCGTTATTCTTTCGCTTGATAAGGAGAATAAAAAAATCTCTCTCGGCATTAAACAACTTGAACCTGATCCGTGGATGACGCTGTTGCAGAAATATCCGATCGGCTCGCGCCATAGTGGTATTGTCCGCAACTTGACGAACTTCGGTGTGTTCGTCGAATTGGAACAAGGCGTTGACGGCTTGATCCACATTTCTGACTTGTCGTGGACAAAGAAAATTCGTCACCCCGGCGAGGTTGTGAAAAAAGGCGATTCCATTGATGTCGTTATCTTGAGCGTTGATGTGGAGCAGCGCCGCATTTCTCTCGGCCACAAACAATTAAGCGACAATCCGTGGGAAGCGTTCGCAGATTCCTACAAGATTGGCACAGAAGTCGAAGGAAAAATTGTCCGCATCATTAAAAAGGGCGTGATCGTTGAACTTCCTCTTGGTGTCGATGGATTTGTTCCACTCTCACAATTATCGCAGACGCAGATCAGGAATATTGCTGAAGCGTTTCAGGTCGGCGATACGTTGCCGTTAAGTGTGATCGAATTTGAGCGCGAGAGCAAGAAAATTGTTCTTTCTGTCGTTGAGTATCTGCGCGGTAAAGAACAGAAGCTTGTTGATGAGTATGTTGCTCAGCATAAGCTCCCGCCGGTCACGTTAAAGGACACAATGTCTGTTCCTCCTCCGCCGAGCAGCGATACGCCGCCGGTGCCAGAGTCCTCAACGAACTGACGAAGATGATCAGAGAAAAAAAGAGTCCCGCTTATCCCGTATACGGGGATTGTTCAGCGGGACTTTTTTTATAGTGAAGCAATTCAATGAAGACTGTTTCCTTTTATACACTCGGATGCAAGTTGAACTATGCCGAAACGGCGAGTCTCGAACGCCAGTTCGTTGACCATGGCTTTTCCGTTACTTCGTTTGACCAGCCATCTGATGTGTGTGTGATAAACACGTGCAGTGTAACCGAGCGCGCGAATCGGGAGTGCCGACAAATTGTGCGGCGTGCTTTGCGCACCTCACCCGATGCATGTGTGATTGTGCTGGGCTGTTATGCGCAGCTTGAACCGGAGCAAATTGCTTCCATAGACGGCGTTGATATTGTTCTTGGAGCATCGGAAAAATTTCACGTCTTCTCATACGCCGGTGATTTTACAAAACAGCCGGCGCCGAAAATTTTTGTTCCCTCGATTGACGAAGCAAAAGATTTCGGTATTGCGTATTCAGGCGGAGTGGATGACCGCACGCGTGCATTCTTAAAAGTACAGGACGGCTGCGATTTCAGTTGTTCGTTCTGCACAATTCCGCTGGCCCGCGGCAAAAGCAGAAGTCAATCTATCGAAGCATGTGTTCAGCAAGCGCACAAGCTTCAAGAAATGGGCTACAAAGAAATTGTCCTTACCGGAGTAAACGTTGGTGATTACGGAAAGCATGATGGAAATTCACTCTTGATGCTGCTTCAGGCGTTGGAAAGTGTGGAAGGAATTGAGCGCATCCGTGTCAGTTCTATTGAACCGAATTTGCTTACACCTTCATTGCTTGGGTATTGGCTCGCTTCTGAAAAAATCTGCAAGCATTTTCATATTCCATTACAGAGCGGCAGTGACGCACAATTGAAAGCAATGCGCCGCCGTTATACCACGTCATCTTATGCCAATCTGATTCATACTATAAAAGATAAAAATCCTGATGCCGGCATTGGTGCTGATGTGATTGTCGGCTTTCCGGGTGAGACGAATGAAATTTTTGAGCAGGAATACAATTTTCTTCATGTTCTTCCTGTGAGCTATTTGCATGTTTTCACATACTCTGAACGCGCCAATACTCCGTCGGTGGAATTTGAAGGACGCGTGGAACCGCGCATTCGTTACCGCAGAAGCGAAATGCTTCGCACGCTTGGTCACAAAAAGAAACATGCGTTTTACGAAACACAAATTGGCCGCAGCCTTGATGTTCTTGTTGAAAACCACGCCAGCGGCATGGCGGAAGGAACGAGTGAGGACAATATGTGCCGCACATGCGACGGCGTGGTTGATGACTTTACGGCATCCCGTTCAGCGGGATTCTCCGGGTACACGGATAATTACGTGCGCGTTCAAGTGCCGTATCATCCGGCGCAGGGCGCCATGGCGCCACAGGCGCTCACGTCGCTGGAAAATTCCTTCGTGCGTGTCCGGCTGGTGCATGTAACATCCGATGCATGTGTTGGAGAAGTTGAGCAGGCATGTGCGGTGCCGGTGTCAATTCCGTATCTTCCGTTAGTTCCTTCACTTGTCGAATAAATTTTTTCGGCGGCAAAATTTTCATTTCATAATTCGATTTTGTATTTTTCACAGTACAAATTAGTATTTGAGGCATAACGGTGAAACTGAAATTATTGATTGTTTTTTATATTCTTTGTGTGACAGGAAATGCTGTTGCACAGACTGAAACAATTCCGCTCCGTCAACAATTAGTGAAAGAAATGAATGCGGCAACGCCGCCGTCCGGCATCTTCGAAAATACACAAAGCTCTTCGACAAAAAAATCTGTAGCGGCGGCTGTTGTCTACTCGCTCTTAGTTCCCGGGTTAGGCGAATGGTACGCCGGCGGTTTCGAATCCGGGCGATATTTTCTCGGCGCAGAAGCGGGTTTGTGGCTGACGTACGCTTCATTTGAAACATACGGCACGTGGCTTCAGAACGACGGGCGCGCATTTGCCGCCTCACATTCAGGCGTGCCTGCAAGCGGGAAGAGTGATCAGTTCTACGTTGATGTCAGCAATTTTATGAATGTGTACGAATACAACGATAAGAAGCTGCGTGATCGTCAGCCGGACAAAGTGTACGATCCAAATCAGGGATATGCCTGGCAATGGGATTCCGATGCCAACCGCCAGCAATTTCGCACGGCACGGGTTTCGAGCGATCGCGTGTTCAACAATTCACGGTTTGTGATCGGAGCAATCATTGTGAATCATGTTGTGAGCGCATTGAATGCTGCACGACTTGTGCGCCGCTACAATAATAATGTGGCAGAAAGTGGAATCAATCTCCGAATTGAATCTTCCTTGCTTAGCGACAGCGGCGTGCCTGACGGACTTCTTCTTACTGTGCGCGGGGTGTTTTGAAAAAATAAATTATGAAGTCATGTTACGCAAAAAAGATTGTTTTGAAAATCAAAACCAGAGTAACGTCATTCCCGCGAAGGCGGGAATTCAAGTATGGATGCCCGACTAAAGCGTTCGGGCATGACGAATTTATTTTTTTAGGCGGGTTTTTCCCATGCGTAACATAAATTATGAATTAGAGACATCTGAAAAATTGGTAGGACAGTCATTGTTGCCTGTCAAGAACATTAAATTTAGATCGAAAACGACAGACAGGAATGTCTGTCCCACCAAACATTTGAGTTTTTAAGATGTCTCAATTATAAAATTGTCCCGTCACGCAAGCTGCATGTGACGGGATTTTTCGTGTACACGGGTTACATAAAAGTGTAGCCACTGAGAGCACAGAGACTATCAATCAAGCCGTTAAAATAATTCTCTGTGAACTCTGTGGTGTTGTGGCAATTGTTTTCCACTATGCGGAATATCAAGATCATTATTGAATACGACGGCACGGATTTCATCGGTTGGCAGCGCCAAGCGAAGGGCAGGTCTGTTCAGGCTTTGATAGAAGAAGCCGTTGCGCAGGTAACGCAAGAATCAATTTCCGTTGTCGGTGCCGGAAGAACCGATGCCGGAGTTCATGCGCGGGGACAGGCGGCAAATTTTTTATTGAATTCCGCTGTCGCCGAGAAAGATTTATTGCGTGCGTTGAACGGTGTCCTTCCCGAAGACATCGTCGTCCGTCATCTTGAAGAAGTTCCTGAAAAATTTTCTGCGCGGTACAGTGCTAAAGAACGCATCTATCATTATTACATATCGCAGCAGCGGACTGCGCTTGACCGAAAAATGTGCTGGCAGATTTTCTATGAATTGGATTTCACTGTTATGAATGAAGCCGCACGGTTGCTGCTCGGCACGCACGATTTCCAATCGTTCTGCACATCGAGTTTTGAACAGAAGAATCCCGCTGTACGGGATGCCGTAAAGCGGCACTTTCTCTGCACGGTGTTCGAAGCAGAATGGAAGTTGAAAATGGCGCCGAAGGCGACACAACCCGAAAATGGCAAAGCAGTTTTTGTTATTCGTGCGAACCGCTTTCTCCACGGAATGGTGCGTGCTATTGTCGGAACGCTGATAGATGTAGGAAGAGGAAAAATTAGTGTTGAAGAATTTGCCGGCATCATTCAGGCAAAAGACCGGCGGCGTGCCTCGATGGCGGCGCCGGCGAAGGGTTTAGTGCTGGAAAAAGTGGTGTATTGAATGGCAACTCCTGTAAATTGATTATCAGTGCCTTTTCCATTAAATTAATTTTATGATTAAAGAAGCGCTCCGCAAAATCTTAGAGCACAAAGACTTAGAAAAACAGGAAGCGTACGAGGCGATGTCGGAAATTATGTCCGGCAATGTTTCAGAACCGCTGATCGCATCGTTTTTGGTGTCGCTCCGCATGAAAGGTGAAACTGTCGCTGAAATTGCGGGCTGCGCTCAGGCAATGCGTGAAAAAGCAACGCGCATTGAATCGAAAAGTTCCGATGTGATTGATACATGCGGAACGGGCGGCGACGGAGCCGGGACATTCAATATTTCTACAGCAGCAGCATTTGTTGCCGCCGGCGCCGGTGCGGTTGTGGCAAAACATGGCAATCGAGCAATTTCGAGTCGCAGCGGCAGTGCCGATGTGCTGGTGGCGTTAGGGGTGAACATCGAGATTCCGAAAGAAAGAGTGGAGCAGTGTTTGAACGATGTCGGCATTGCGTTTCTTTTTGCGACAGCGCTCCACGGTGCAATGAAATACGCGGGTCCCGTGCGAAGAGAATTAGGAGTGCGGACTGTGTTCAATATTCTCGGTCCATTGACAAATCCGGCAGGTGCGAAACGACAGGTGATCGGCGTGTTCAATTCACAATTGACCGAGCCGCTTGCCAATGTGCTGAAAGAACTTGGTTCGAAGCACGCCATGGTTGTTCACGGTGCCGGCGGTTTAGATGAGATTTCCACATTCGGAATAACGCGCATCAGTGAATTGAAGAATGGTTCAGTGACAACGTACGAATTCCGTTCCGCGTCAGTTGGAATTTCAGAAGGAGATTTGAGCGCACTCAAAGGCGGCGATGCCGAGACGAACGCGGCGATTCTCAAAAATATTTTCGACGGTAAGAAAAGCGGTCAACGCGATATTACTGTGTTGAATGCAGCGGCGGCGCTGTGCGTTGCAGGACTTGCGTCCGGCATGAACGAAGGCGTTGCACGCGCGGCAGATTCCATTGATTCGGGAAAAGCAAAGCAGAAACTCAACGCACTGATCGAGGCGACGAAATGAAGCCGCAGATATTTTTTGAGTTAAGGATATCGCTGTGCGTTGTCTATGAAGAACTGGTATTCATGATGGCATGGCGTCCATGAGCGACGTGCGGCTACATGACGATAGCAAACAAAAGGAGTTTCCGCCCAAAGATGAAGCACGGCGGATTTTTAATTGGAAGGATGTTGTGGCAGCAATTACAGGAATCTTTCCCAAAGGGATTTTCAACAAAGTCAGGCGCCAGCACGTTTCCGAAGCCGACATCAAGCAGATGCTGGAAGACGGACAGCAAAGCGGTGCAATTGATTCGACGGAACATGAACTGCTTAAAAGCATTCTCGAGTTCACCGATACCACCGTCAAAGAAATTATGGTTCCGCGCACTGACGTTGTTGCCGTTGACATTTCTATCAGCCGCGAACGATTGGTGAAGGTGGTTATTGACGAGGGGTATTCCCGGATGCCGGTGTATCACGGCCGCATTGATAACATTATCGGCATCATTTACACGAAAGATCTGCTCAGCATGCTTGAGCACCGCGATGTAATTATTCTTCAGGATATTCTTCGTCCGCCCTATTTTATTCCTGAATCAAAAAAAATCAGCGCACTTCTTCGTGAGCTTCAAACAAAAAAACAGCACATGGCAATTGTTGTTGATGAGTTTGGAGGAACGGAGGGCATTATTACGATGGAAGATATTCTTGAGGAAATCGTCGGAGAAATTCGGGATGAATATGATGAAGACCTTCGCGACATTGAGCCGTCGAGCGACGGTTCGGTTGTCGTGAATGCTGGAATGAGCATTCATGATTTTAACGCGCAGTTCCATGCCGCCGTACCCGAAGATGTTGACTATGAAACGATCAGCGGTTTTCTTCACAAGTTTACCGGACGCATTCCGGAATTGCACGAAGAAATCCGTTATGGCGATTTAGCGTTTTTAGTGAGCAAGAAAAACGAGCGCCGCATTCGCTTGGTGAAAGTGAAAAAACAGCGCCTGTGAAAGAAGACAACGCGGAACATGAACAAGTTAAATGAAATAGTAGAACATAAACGAAGCGAGGTCGAATCGCTCAGGCAATCTGTGCCCGTGGAAAAATTGTCGCGGTTGATCGGCACGATGTCGTCGGCGAGGGATTTTGCCGGAGCAATTGCCAGTCATGATTTTGATGGAATAGCATGCATTGCAGAAATCAAAAAAGCGTCGCCTTCGCGCGGCGTGATTGCCGAGTCGTTTTCACCGGAGAAAATTGCCCGCGAGTATGCGCAAGGAGGCGCAAATGCGATTTCAGTTTTGACCGACCGGAAATTTTTTCAAGGTAGCCCGGAATACATTGCATTGGTGAAAAGAAACGTTCACGTGCCGGTTCTGCGCAAGGATTTTATCATTGACGAGTATCAAATTTATGAATCGCGGGCAATCGGTGCCGATGCAATTCTGCTGATTGTTGCTTCGCTCAGTGATGATCAAATCGTCCATTTTCTCGGCTTGGCGCAGCAGTTCGGACTTGCGTGCCTTGTTGAATGTCATTCGAAAAAAGAAATTGACCGTGCCGTTGACTGCGGGGCGACAATCATCGGCATCAACAACCGCGATTTGAAAACATTTGAAGTGAATCTTGAAACGTCGCTTAACCTCAAGCGAATGATTCCGAACACCGTTCTTACGGTGAGCGAGAGCGGCATACGGAATGAGCACCACGTGTATCTTCTTCGCCAAGCCGGCTTTGACTGTGTTCTTGTGGGCGAACAACTGATGGTGCAGAAGGATCGCGCACAGGCTCTCCGCCAATTAATGCGCTCCCATGTTTCTGCATAATCCCAATGAGATTTTGACAATGGAAGCGCCGTTCATCAAAATTTGCGGTATCACAAATCTTGAAGACGCGCTCTGTGCTTTTAAAAGCGGAGCTTCGGCAGTTGGATTTAATTTTTACAGCGGCAGCAAACGATATATTACTCCGCGCCGTGCCGCAGAAATTTCTGCTAAACTTTCCCGCTCTATTGCACGTGCCGGTGTTTTTGTGAATGCAGCGAGAGATGAAATTGACGCAGTGCGCAGTGAGATGAAATTAGACGTACTTCAGTTTCATGGCGATGAAGCGCCGGAGGAGATTTTCCCAAAGGGATTTCCAACCGGTTACGATATTCCTGTTGTGAAGGCAGTACACATCGCAACCGCGGAGCAGCTTCTTTTGCTTTCGCGCTATTCGGTTGATGCTTTTTTGTTAGATTCCTTTTCACCGAATGAGTTCGGCGGGACAGGAAAAACATTCGATTGGGCTATCGCGCGTGAGGCGAAAAATTTCGGCAAGATTATTCTTTCAGGAGGATTGACACCGGGCAATGTTGAAGAAGCAATCGCTTTTGTTCAGCCGTTTGGAGTTGATGTAAGCAGCGGTGTTGAATTTTCACCCGGCATTAAAGATCACGGAAAAATAAGAGACTTCGTTAGAAATGCTCAGCGCGGTTTTGAAGCTATGAAAAATCATCGTACATCAATTCCTTTGCAATCATGAAATACAAAAATCTTCCCAATGCCACCGGCCATTTTGGCGTTTACGGCGGCCGCTATATTCCTGAAACATTGCTTCCCGTAGTTGAAGAACTGACGGCGTGGTATGACAAGCTGAAGAACGATTTCACGTTTCAGAATGAGGTCAATTATTATCTCAAGAATTTTGTCGGACGGCCGACGCCGCTCTATTTTGCACAGAGATTGTCTGCTCAAACTGGCGGTGCAAAAATTTATTTGAAGCGCGAAGATTTATGTCACACCGGCGCTCATAAAATCAACAACACAATTGGACAAATTCTTATTGCGCGTAAGATGGGGAAGAAGCGCATTATTGCAGAAACCGGCGCAGGGCAGCACGGAGTCGCAACGGCGACAGTCTGCGCGTTGTTCGGACTTCAATGCGTTGTGTACATGGGTGAAGAAGATATGGAACGCCAGGCGCCGAATGTGTATCGAATGAAATTGCTTGGCGCTGAAGTTCGTCCTGTTTCGAGCGGAAGTAAAACATTGAAAGACGCGACAAGCGAAGCGATCCGCGATTGGGTAACAAATGTCCGCGATACATTTTACGTCATCGGCTCGGTTGTCGGCATGCATCCCTTTCCGATGATGGTGCGAGATTTTCAATCAGTCATTGGCAAAGAAACGCGCGTGCAAATTCTTGAATCAGAAAAAAAACTGCCGAATGTGATTGTTGCCTGTGTCGGCGGCGGAAGCAATTCAATGGGAATTTTCTATCCGTTTCTCGAGGATGTTCCCGCTGTGAGGCTTATCGGAGTTGAAGCTGCGGGTTACGGACTTGAAACCGGAAAGCATGCGGCGGCGCTTGCGTTGGGACAGCGCGGCGTTCTTCACGGTGCGATGCAATATTTATTACAGGATGAAAACGGACAAGTTCAGCTTGCACATTCGATCTCTGCCGGACTTGATTATCCGGGTGTCGGTCCTGAACATTGTTACCTGAAAGATCAGAAGCTTGTCGAATATGTTTCAGCAACTGATAAAGAAGCACTGAATGCGCTGCTGTTGCTTTCCCGGACAGAAGGAATTATTCCTGCTCTTGAATCTGCCCATGCCGTGGCGTATGCAGTAACATTGGCGGCAACAATGGAAAAGGACGAGATTATTGTTGTAAATCTTTCCGGCAGAGGAGATAAAGATTTGGGCACAGTGATGAAGGAAGGTATTATTTAGGTGGAATTATCGATCATCATCGCATCGTGGAATACCCGAGATTTGTTGAGGGAATGTGTGCGTTCAATTTATGTGCAACCTCCAAAGGGAACGTATGAAATCATAGTTGTTGATAACGCATCGGTTGATGGCTCAGCAAATATGATCGAAAGTGAATTTCCTGATGTGGTCCTGATTTGTAATGCAAAAAATTTTGGTTATGCGCGGGCAAATAATCAGGGAGCGGAAATTGCAAAAGGGAAATATATTTTACTTTTAGGCAGCGATACCGAAGTTCGTGGAAACGCGTTGGAAAAGATGATACAATTTATGAATGAATACCACAATGCCGGTGCCGTAGGCTGCAAGCTTGTTACACCGGACGGGAAGCTTCAACCTTCGTGCAAACGCTTTCCGACTCCGCTGAACGCAGCGGCTTTATATTGTTCGCTCAATTGGTTGAACTCCGGTTATCTGATGAAAAAGTTCAAACATGACGTCGTGCGCTCTGTAGATCAGCCTGATGCAACGTGCTTAATTGTTCGCAAAGCGATCGTGGATTCTTTCGGACTCTTCGATGAACGATTAACAATTCTCTATAACGATGTGGAATTATGTCGGCGGATAAAACACAGTGGATGGGAAATATATTTTACGCCGCTGGCGGTTGTTATGCATCATGGCAGCCGCAGCACGAAGCAGGCGAATCCGAAGCTACGGTTGGAAATGTACTGCAATATATTATTATACTACCGCATGCATTTTGGCAGAAAAGCAGAATATTTTCTTTTGCCGATTCTTTTGTTCCGTTTAATGGCAGTGACCAAAAGCCCTATTGCACTGAAGCTTTTTTCTTTTCATCATGACACAAAAGCCGAATTGTCGTTGCTTCATTCTCAGCTAAGGTGAACTGTTTACATGAATGAAACGCCGCGTAAAATAATCCGCAACACCATCACCAATTCGATCAATTTTTTTTTCATTTTTGTCTCCAACTTTTTTCTTGTCCCGTTTATTGTCCATTCACTCGGCGAACAAATGTATGGCGGGGTGTGGGCAATTATCGGCGCATTGACTGCCTACATCGGCTTATTGGACATGGGAACAGGCACTGCCTTCGTAAAATATATCAGTGAATATTACACAAAAGGCATGATGGATGACCTTCTCGAAGTTGTCAACACGGGAGTGATCGTCTATGCAGCCATCGGGATCGTAATTATTGGTTTAGCACTTTCTCTTGGCGGCGTTCTGCTCTCTCTTGCCGGAGTGCCTCAGGCAATTCTTGGCGATGCAGAGTTTGTGTTAAAAGTTGCAGTGTGTATTTTTGTTCTGTCGGGAATTGCGTCTCCGGTAACGTCAATCATCAACGGCATTCAAAGAATGGAAGTCAATTTATATGTTTCTTTTGTTACACAAACACTTACTATCGCCGGAACAATTTTTGTTCTTCGTTCCGGTTATGGCGTGCGCGGTTTGGTTGTGAACAATCTGATTGTTGCGGCAGTCAATGCCATGTGTCTAAGTGTCATTGCATTCCGACTTGTTCCGTCATTAAAGCTTCGCCCGCGCTATTTTGCTTTCACAAAAGTAAAACAGTTCTTGCATTACGGGTTCAATCTGCAGGTAAGTCGAATGGGGCAAATTATTCTTTTCCAGACGGATCGGATTTTCAGCCTTCGTTTTTTTGGCGCGTTCGTTTCAACGTATTATGATTTAAGCGTGCGGTTGACAAGTGCTGCGCGTTCATTTTCATTTATGATCCTCACGGCGCTCATTCCGGCGATTGCTGAAATCAATGCAAAAGATGATCGCGAACAATTAACGGCATTGTATAAACGCGGAACGAAATATATTGTAATAGTCGCAAGCTTTTTTTTCTGCTTTGTTACTGTTTTTGTTTCCGATATTATTTATGCCTGGGTCGGCGCGGGGTTTGAAACATCAGTCGCTTTTGTACGGCTTCTTGCGATTGGCTATTTCTTTAATATTGTCACAGGTGTTGCTAGTTCGATGACTGCAGGGTTAGGTAAAACAGAATTGGACAGAAATTACGGGCTTTTGGTAGCAGTCATAAATATTTGCATTACGTTGCTCGGTGCATTTCTATTTGGTCCCGTTGGCATCGCATTAGGGACATCGCTTTCACTTATTATTGGGGCTTTTTATTTCATTGTCGCGTTTCACCGAACCATGGGCATTTCTTCACTGCTGATTGCCCGCATCTTCATCAAGCCAATGTCAATTTGTATTGGGGCTGCGTTGATCGCTCAAGTTGTCATTCATGCAATATATCCGATGTCATTTTCTCGGGAAGGAACAATTGTCAGTTTATTATTAGCCGTAATGCTGTATCTTGGAATTGTTGTTGCAACACTGTTGCTGTTCAAAGTTTTCGATGAATACGACATTGGTATTGTCCGTCGTATCGTTCGTAAGGTTGCAGCATCTTTCGAACGCTGAATGGCACATTATGAACATGCTACCCGATCTTTCTATTATCATTGTGAATTGGAATACAAAGGAATATCTCCTTTCGTGTTTGGATTCTATCGTCCGGTGCCTTTCCGCGTTTTCAAAAGAAGTGATCGTCGTTGACAACGCATCAAGCGATGGGAGTTGCGATACAGTGAAAACTAATTACGCAGAAGTTTCGTTAGTGGCGAGCACTGTCAACAACGGTTTTGCATGGGGTGTCAATGAAGGAATACGCAGGTCGCAAGGTAAATATATTTTGATTCTTAATCCAGACATTGTGCTTCAGCCGGAAGCGATTGAAAAGCTTATTTCTTTTTTTGAATCACACGCTGATGCCGGCGCTCTTATGCCGATGTTGATGAATGCAGACGGTGTTTTTCAAAAAGGTTATGTGAGAAAAATCCCCACTCTTTTTCAAGTTATATTTTTCCATACCTTTTTCGAGCCGTGGAGCAGAAAAATACAATGGCTTGTTGAGCGATTCCTGGAAGCGCCGCTTCAGGATGAAGAATATTCTGAGGTAGAGCAAATTCCCGGCGCATGTATTCTCGTTCGGCGCAGCGTGATTGTTGCTGTTGGATTGATGGATGAAGAATACAAATTATTTTTTGAAGACGTGGATTGGTCTTTACGGATGAGAAGAGCAGGGTGGAAGCTTGTTCTGTATCGGAAAGCAGCGCTCACTCACGTTGGCGGAAGGAGCTTTGTATCAAAGAACAATGAATGGGTGTTTGAACGATTTACCCTCAGTTTGATTTTGTTTTTCAAAAAAAACAGATCGAAACTTTCCGCATTTTTTGTCGAACTCGTTCTTGTTTGTAACTCCGGCATTATCTATCTCATCCGCAGCATTACCGTTGCTGGCAATAATGCCTTCGAATCGGCTGCGTATAGCAAAAGAAAGCATAAACTTTTTTTGAAATCGTTTTACACGATGTTCGTTCGTCACCGAGGAGTTCCTCTCCATGCCGGCCGTTAGCATTGTCATTCCGAATTATAACGGCATGGAGCATTTGCCGCTCTGTTTGAATTCGATTTTCAAGCAGACGTATTCCGATTTCGAAGTTATCGTTGTTGATAATGGATCGAGCGACAGTTCAGTTTCGTATGTAGCGGAAAATTTTCCTCAAGTACGGTGGATTCAGTTCAGTGAGAATAAAGGATTTGCGTGTGCGGTGAACGCGGGAATCACTGCGACACGCAATGACTATATTGCGCTATTGAATAACGATATTGAATTAACGGGCGATTGGCTGGAAAAAATGATTGAAGCAATTCGCCAACATGATGAAATCGGCTCTGTTGCTTGTAAGATGATGAACTTTTATCATCGCAATATTATTGATGCCGCCGGTGATGAGTTGAGTTGTGCCGGGAACGGTCGTTCGCGTGGTGAAAAACAACTGGATAACGGTTCGTTCGATTCTTTCCATTATGTTTTCGGTGCATGCGCAGGCGCTGCGCTTTATCGCAGAAAGATGTTTGATGAAGTCGGCTTATTCGATGAATCTTTTTTTGCCTGGGGTGAAGATATTGATCATGATTTTCGTTCCCAGCTTCTGGGCTATAAGTGTCTCTATACTCCACATGCCGTATGCTATCACAAACGCGGTGGGACAAAATTACAGATTACGAGCCTTGCGGCAAAACTTCATGCGCGAAATCCTTTCTTTTACCTGCTCAAAAATGTTCCGTGGCAGATTTTTTTATTGCGTGCTGCGTTAATTATTCTGAGCAGAATTTATAATGCGATGAAGATTCTTCAACAAGGATTTATCAAGGAACAGCTTCAGGCAGCTGTCGAGGTTATCAAATTTTTTCCGGTTCTCTTGGCAAAGCGGAAAGACATCCAATCGCGGCGGAACGTCTCTCTGCGGTATGTGAATTCACTTTTCAAATTCTGACTGATGAGCGAGACTCAACAACCGGTTGTTTCAATTATCATTGTCAATTTTAACGGCAAACGCTTCTTGGATGTGTGTTTGAGTTCGGTGTTTCGACAAGCGTACACTCAATTTGAAGTTATTCTTGTTGACAATGCTTCATCAGATGACAGCGTGGAATTTGTTCGGGAACACTTTCCGCAGGTAAAGATTGTCCGTTCTCAAACCAATTCTGGTTTTGCCGGAGGGAATAACCTTGGTGTTCAAGCTTCGCATGGCACTCTCATTGTTCTTTTAAATAACGACACACGAGCAGAAAAAGACTGGCTTTCTAATCTGGTGAGCGCTGTTTCTCCGGCTGATGTTGCCGCAGCATCATCACTCATTTTGACTGAGGGTATTCCGCAAAAATACTACGAGATGAACGGTTCGGTTAATTTTCTCGGGCATAACATTATGCGTGTCTTCAAAAAGCGGGAAGATATTTTTTTTGCAGGCGGAGCGTCGCTTATTTACAAGAAGAACATTTTTGGAATTCCTTTCGACGTTGAGTATTTTACCTACGGTGAAGATGTGTATTTAAGTTTGAAAGCCCGATTTGCCGGTTACCATGTAATTCATGTGAACGATTCAGTTGTGTACCATCGCGGCTCCGGTACGGCAAGGAATCAAAAATCTTCTGTGAAGACGTTCTATCAAGAGCGTAATCGTTTGTTGAATACTTTTCTTTTTTTCTCTCCGAAAACATTAGTAAAGCTTTTGCCTTTATTCGTGTTAAACGCGCTTGCTAAAAGTGCCGCCGGTTTGCTTCCGACGAAATATTCCATCGTCGGAATAGTCCGGGCGTATTGGTGGCTCCTGTCTCATATCGGATTGATTCGGAAAAAGCGAGGCGAACTTGCAGTGTTGAAGAAAGTTTCAGAAGAAGAAATCATCCGACGAATGACAAGCAAAATAACGAACGGCGAATCAATATTCGGAACACTCATCAACAAAATTGCGCTTTGGTATTTCAGAATCGTGAATATTCGAACAATAGAATTCATGACCGATTAAAACATGGTTTCCGTTATCATTGTAAATTATAACGGCGGCATTTATACTGAGCAGTGTCTTTTATCTCTGAAACAGTTTGCGCCTTCCTTGGATTATGAAGTTATTATTGTTGATAATAACTCAGCAGACGGAAGCGGGCATCGGCTTAAAAAGGATTTTCCCGAGCATCAAGTATTTCTGCTGGAACAAAATCAAGGTTTCAGCAGTGCGAACAATTTTGGTGTGATGAAAGCGTGCGGTGATTTTCTTTTCTTTGTTAATAACGACACGCTTTTTACTTCGGACATTATTACGCCGCTTGCTGTATTCATGAAACAAAATGAAACGAACGGCATTGCCGCACCCTCGCTGAGCAATGAAGATGGTTCGTTCCAAATTTCGTACGGAAAATTCCCGTCACTTTTGAATGAGTGGAAAACAAAACGTGAAGTGGTAGTATCCGGAAATATTGAATGGGTAACTGGAGCCGCGATGATGGTGCGCCGGTCAGTATTTGAGCAAGCCGGCGGGTTCGATGAAAAGTATTTCATGTATTTTGAGGATATTGATTTATGCTTTCGCGTGTTGCGCAATGGCTTTTCAATTAAGTATTTTCAAGAACTCAGCCTTATACATTTGGGCGGAAAAAGCTACGATGTGTCAAATGCGAAAATCCAGACAGAATATCGGAAAAGCCAGCTTCGGTTTTACGATAAATTCCGATCAATACCGCAGCGAATCTTTTTACGTATTTATCTTTTCTTGAAATTTGCCGTTCGGTTTCTAACTGCAAGCGGTAAAAAAACGTCGGCAGTAATCCTTGCTTCGTTGTTCAAGTCACACGGATAATACTATGAGCCGTATCGCAATTGACGCAAGAAAATATTATGACTTCGGGATTGGGACGTATATCAGACATCTTGTTGAAGAATTGCCTTTGATTCAATCCGGGCACGAGTTTCTTCTTTTTGTCTCGCCGGAGGATGAAGAAAAACTTTCTATTCCTGACGGATGGACAACATCTGTTGTACGATATGGCAAGTATTCAGTGAGCGAGATTTTTCTATTCGGCAGAAGGGCTGCAGTAAATGATGTCTCGGTTTTCCATGCGCCGCATTATACGCTTCCCTTTGGATTGAAGGAGAGAGCGGTGGTAACAATCCACGATCTTATTCATTTACGATTTCCGGAATTATTTTCTTCCTTTCAGCGGGCGTATTCTTACGGAATGATTCTTCACGCAGTCCGTGATGCTCAATATATCATAACAGATTCCGAGTTTACAAAGCACGATATTCTCCGCTCATTCCGGGTGCGGGAAGAAAAGATTGTACCAATTCATCTCGGTGTGTCGGAGCGATTTCGTCAAAAACATACTTCTTCTGAAGCTGAGGATTTTAGATCGAGGTTTCAACTTGAACGGCCGTACGTTCTTTTTGTCGGCAACACCAAACCTCACAAAGGGCTGGAAGTATTGCTTGATGCATTCAAAAAAGCCCTTCGCATTTTTCCCGATATTGACCTTGTAATTGTAGGTGGAACATTGAATCATGAAGGTGTGGATTGGCTGAACACCGGTGTCTCTGAAATTTCGGGAAGAATAAAAACTCTCGGCCGGCTTGCTGATGATGACGTTATGCTTGCATACAACGCGGCAGAGATGCTTGTGCTTCCGTCGCTATATGAAGGATTTGGTTTGCCCGCGTTGGAAGCGATGGCATGCGGAATTCCGGTTGTTATTTCGAAGGCTGCATCATTGCCGGAAGTCGTAGGGAATGCGGCGATGATTTGCGAGTCGGGGAATGTTGATGAATTTGCAGATGCGATCGTTTGTTTATTGCGAGAACCAGATTTAAGGAAAAACATGATTGAGAAAGGGAGAGAGCGTTCCCGGCTTTTTTCGTGGCGAACGACTGCGCAAAAGACAATGGAAATTTATGAAAAAGTGATGGGAAAAAATGAACGATAAGAAAAAAATGAACATTGGAATTTTTGGCGGAACATTCAATCCGCCGCATTACGGCCATTTGATTGTTGCTGAGCATGTTCGCGAAAGGGCCGGCTTGGACAAAATTATTTTTATTCCATCTTTCATTTCACCACATAAACAAGCGGGGGAAGAAAAAGATGCACGAGCGCGGTTGGAAATGGTTAGACTTGCAATTAAGGATAATTCCCATTTCACAGTTTCCGATATTGAACTGAAGCGGAAAGGGACATCTTACACTTTTGAAACTGTCGAAGCGCTTCGCGCCGAGCACACGAACGACTTATTATTTTTTTTGATCGGGATGGATAACTTCATTGAATTTCGGACATGGAAATTTCCAGAACGAATTGTAGAACAGGCAAAGCTTATTGTTATGAATCGCGCTTCATATCAACACAATCAGCAGCAGCTTCCATTTTCTTCGTCTGCAATTTTTGTTGATGTTCCAGATATTGAAATATCGTCATCGGAAATTCGCGCCTCAGTGAAAGCGCACCGATCAATTCGTTATCTCGTTCCTACTTCTGTGGAAGAGTATATCATGGAACATCGGTTGTATAGGAATTAGTTGGCAATATATTGACAATTGGGGCAATATCTTGTATATTCACTGCGGTTAGTTTACCCTTCTAACAAACCTTCGATACAATATGCAGTATTCATGAGAAAAATATTTTATCTCTTCTTTGTCACCTCGGTTATTTTTCCTCTAAGTTTATACTCGCAGTTACCCGAAGTTACAAGTTCCTCTGATTCTCTCGTTTATTCGATAACGGATTTTTCAGACTCTACCAAGCGGGATATACAGCAAACTGCGGATGTTGACTTGGGTGCGGTGCCGCATGCCATTGTTCTCGCAAGCGGCGACACAAAAAACCTGGCGCTCGATGCCCGCTTCTCGATAACCTATATCGGCCCTATTCCGCAAACTAATGGTCCAATTCCCAACACGACGGTTCCCGACACAGCGAAAATGAATGCGAACAAATTGCGTGACAACAATCTTTTTTCCATCGTATCGCTGCCGCCGGGCAATGTTGGTTCTTTCATTACAATTGACTTGCAGGCGATTCGCCGTATTAATCGAATTCAGGTGGCAGATTTGGGCGGGTTCGGTTCGTCAAAGAAACAACGCCCGCTCGCATTTTCTTATTATGCCGGGGTGGATTCTAATAGTCTTACAAAAATTTATCAGGAACTCGATAACCAGGATTCTATTCATACTGCCTATCTTTCACAGCCCGTCATTGCGCGTTACCTTGTTTTTGTCTTGGATAAACAGACTCTCACGGATTATACCGTTATTTCCGAAATCAGGATTTTCGGGGAAGGATATGTTTCGGAGGGAACGTACACTTCTGCGATTGATACCTCGCTTGGTGCAGCAGTGAATTTCGGGCAGGTTTATGTTGACGCTGATTTTGATAATGCAACATCGGTTTCAATTGAGATGCGCACCGGGAACACACCGGCTGCTGACACAACTTGGTCTGCCTGGTCAACGCCGGTCGAATTCTTTTCGGCTGAAGAAGCCGAAAAAGGAACGCTCCTTGATGTCAAAGAGCCGAGGAGAAATTTTCAATACCGCCTTCATCTTTTCACGTCAGATTTAGGTACGCCGAAAGTGAAAGGCGTAAAGTTTGTCTATCAAAAAAATCTGATTGCGGATTCGACTGTTGCGTTTATTACTCCGTCCGATGTTCCCGTGCTAAGCCCAGTGACGTTGAAATATTCTATTGCGGCGTACTTTTCGCATAGCTCACTTGGACTGGATACAGTAAAAATTAGAAGTCCGGGTCCGGCAGTGGTTCGTTCCGTTTCTTCTGATGGAGTTCCAATCTCTTATACTTTTCTCCCCGCTCCCGACCAAATGACAATTGGGTTCCCGCAGACAATAGTTACATCTTCGACAATCGATATTACATTCACTACAAAACTAATTGAAGGCGCCGATTTTCCCGCTGAGATCGTCAGCAAAAATGCTTCATGGAACCCTCAGTTTGTCGATCCTCATCGAACCGCAACCGGCGATGGTTGGTCGGTAACGACAAACGGAGTGCCTGAAAATGTTCTGGTTGATGTTCAAATAGATCCTAATCCGTTCACTCCTAATGGTGATGGAAAAAATGATGCCACGATTATTGATTTTTCTGTGGCTAATGTTGAAACGCCTAAAACGTTGTCAATTTCCATTTACGATTTAACCGGCAAAAAAATCAGAACGGTTGTTTCGATGCCGTCGGCAGCAAATCCATATTTTGGCGATCCACGAAGCGGAGGAAAAGGATTTTTATGGGATGGGAGGAATGATAATGGCAAGCTGGTTTTGCCGGGCGTGTATATTATTCAGCTCGCCGTAAATGTTGATAACGGGGGAGAATTTGTAACGAAAACAGTTGTTGTTGCTTACTAACGAAAGCATACATGTGAGAACTTTGCTACTGAAGATTTTTCTTTCTTTCTCATTGTTGATCATATCAGAGCGGGACACTGCATACGCACAAGCATTTGTTGATAAGGGATACAGTGCAAAGATCACTTCGCTTGGGCGTGCCGCTGTTTCACTCTCTGATGATCCCTCACTTATTTTTTATAATCCTGCCGGTATAGGCTTCGGCCGCTCGCTGAAGCTCTTCACCTCATATACAAATCTGTATCCGAATATCGCCGATGCCAACCTGAATTTCTTTTCGTTTGCCGGCGATTATCCTGTGAGTGATCTTGGCGTTATAGGAATCGGCGTGACTCAGTTTGCTCCCGCAGGCTGGTCGGAAAATATGGCTGTCGGTACCTTTGCGCGTCAAATGTTCGACGGTCAATTGTCCGTTGGCGGCAGCGTGAAAATGCTTCGGTGGAGCGCACTTGCGCCGCAAGGCGAAAATGCGGTTCCAGAGGATGCGCTTTCATATCTCGGATTTTCTTTCGATGTCGGCGCAATTTATTCGTTCAAAGATATTTTCAAAGGCAACGACATTCAAATTGGTGCGTCGGTCTTGAATTTCACACAACCATCTGTCGCCTCAAACGGATCAAGCGATGCAAAACTTCCCGCGGAGTTGAGTGCGGGAGCTTCCTATATTTCCCGCGTGTATGACTATTCAGCTACTGCGGGCATTACTGTGAAGGGAAAAGATATTCGTGTCGGCGGCGGTGCGGAATTTATCGGTTTGAAAACGACCGTGCTCGGCTCGGCTGCCGCATTTTTGGTGCGCGCGGGCGGCGGCAGATTAACTGCGGCAAATTCGCAAGGCGAGTACGACGCCGGTTTTGGCATTGTCATCGGAAATGTTACGATTGACTATTCATTTTCATACCAGGCGATGGTGGGGAATGTTGGCGGTATTAGTTCTCTTTCATTAGGCTATGTTTTTAACTGATTTCGGAGTGCAGAGTGAATCGTAAGTTACTGTCTGTGCTGATACTGTTTTTTAGCTGCACTGATGTTTTTTATGCGCAATTTATTAACCGGGACGAGATCAAAGGCGATGAAGGATATTCAAATTATTCCGGACGCAATTACGAGAACTACAGCATTCAGTTCAATAAAAGAAAAATTTATGATAATTTCGGAAATTTTTTGGTCGACGGGCTGTCAATTTATGAATTGAATGAATCGCAAAGCGAATTCATTAATCCGGTACTTGGCGGAAGTGACGTACAGAAATCAAAGTACTATAATTTGTGGTTCAATAATTTGGTAATTGGAAACGACGCATACGGCGGGTTTAATTCACGCATTATGTTGGGCGAGGCGATCCGCACAAAGTTCACTTCGCTTACGCTTGACAAGGCACGATTCAACGGCATGCGGTGGGACGGCGCGACAGAAAAATATCGCGGAACAATTCTTGTCTCGCGTGAATCCGATCCTGTCCGCATTCGTTTTGACGCATCGAGTTTGCCGAATTCCATTGCCCGGCCGCGGGATTGGGCGACGTATTTGTTCGGCGGACATTTTGAAACGGACTTTGGCGATATGCTGACCGTCGGTGCAACGTACGTGAATCAAAATCAACGGCACTCGAGCATTGACAGCAAGAATGCTTCACTCAAAGGCGTTGTAGCAGACGCAATTCCGCGCGTCATTTTCATCCGTGTCCGTGACGATTCTCCGCTTGATAAATCCGGCCCGATTATTTATGCTCAACCAAAAATTGTTGTGAATGGTGTTCAACGCGCGATTGTCAATATTAACGGAGATGTACCCAGCCAACTCAATACGAATTTGAACAACCCGATTCAATATTGGGTCTTCAAAGATTTCGGTTTCAGTTCTCAGATTTATGTTCCGGGAAAAGGTGTCAATACCGGTGTTACCGATCCGGTTTCTGGTCAAACTATTTACAAGAATTTCACAAACTACGATAATTATCGTACGCAGTTCACAATGAAGGACGGTGCAGTTGTGCCGCCGCCGCAGTACCCTACGGAATTAAAAGGGAACTCAAATCTTGTTTATGCTTTCATCATGCCGTATGGGACGCAATCGGTATCGGTTTCGTTTTTGCTTGCGAACGATTATGCAATGGATGCGGCACATGACTGGGTGCTTGTATCAGATAAGTATCCGGATTCTCCAAACGATCCACGGTATCCGAATCACTGGGATACGACAATTGTCGGAACACCGACACCGTTCTTTCCGGTCGAGCGTGCAATGGGAAATGTGCAGGATGCTTCGAACAAGCGGTGGGTTTCTTATACCTACGGTTTGACTACCGGTATGGCCGTCTATGGAATGAACTTTAAGTTCGATTGGAATGGCTTTAACGTAGAAGGAGAATTTGACCGCAGTGCTACCTACAGTAAATATCCGCTCTTAGCGGCGCCGTGGAATGAAAAGGATGGTACAGCGTTTTACTTTCGCGGCACAAAAAAAATTGGGAGGTTGACGCTGGGCGGAGAACGGTACCGTATCGAGCCGTGGTACAGCACATCGCTGAATCTCTACACATTGGAAAACAGTTATTACAGCAGCTTTGCCCAAGATGGTTCGATTGTGTATAATCCGCCGGATGCAATCGGTTACAGCACAGATGATATTTCAAAAGTAACAACAGATAATTTGCTTGCCGGCGGTGCCAACTATGATCTTGTTGACGACAATGATGACAATGACCGGTGGGAGGATGGCTTCTATTTTTATAATGCAACGGCAAACACATCGTTTCCGCGAAATACCGATGTGCTGAATTCAAAACCTGATCCATTTTTATTGGGCTACCGTGAAAATGTGAATGAGCTTACCGGCTTGAACGATATCATCCGCAAACCCGACGCGGGAATTTTTCCCGGGAAAGACAAAGATCATGACGGCATTCCGGACGATGACCGCAACTCGAATGGTCTGCCGGATTATACTGAAGATTTCTTGACGTACTACAGCGACCCACCTGCTTTTGAAGCCGGGGACGATTGGAACAATAACAGCGTCATTGACGATCAGGAAAACGACATCTATCCGGATTACCCCTATAATCCCGACGCCGACGGCTACCATGCATTTGCTTTGCTTGAAGCGATGCGGAACATGCAGCTTGCTATCGGCTTCATTCGTGAAACGGCATTAGCACGCGGTGGAGAAAGCGACGTGAATTATTTTAAGGCGACATACAACGTATCTACTCCACGATTGGGAAGTGTGGATCTCTATTACACTCTCAAACGTGTTCATGATAATATCCGGAATGACGGATATCAATTCAGCGGAGTGATATCGAATGACCCGACCCCGCAGTACGTCATTGATCCGCTTTTGTACCGCAATAGCCTTTCTCATACAGTGTACGTCGGAACGCGGTACACGCAAATTCCTAATTTGAACATCGAAAACAATATTCGGTTTGAATCCAACAAAAGGTATGTTGTCGGTGCGCCGACATTGGCGGAACTTCAATTCGGGCCGCTTGTTGACGAACAGTTTGCCGGCGAAATCACTTCGCTTGGACTTGTCAACAAAATTGACTACACATATTCAATACTTGAGAATCGTTTGCAATTTCGTCCGCAGTTCAAAATCCGGACATTGAAGGTTGTGTCGACAAATGTTTATGACGACAATTCAACCTCGACAACGATCATGGCGCACACGCAATCGCTGATCCCGATACTTCGCGTTGATTATCGTTTAACGAATAATACAGAACTTCATTTCGGAGTTCAGGGAACAGGCCTGTTCGGTCTCACTGATGCGCTTCTTGTCAAGAACCGCTTTTTGCGCGACGGCGTCGGCGACGTGAATGCTTCCACGACAGCGATTTCAATGACAAACAAAGCTCAATACAGCGGTTACAATATCGTGATCGATTTCGGCTATAAGATTACAGACTACAATTATCAGCGCCCCGTTGATAAAATAAATAACACGCAGTTTTCGCTGATCTATTTTACCATCTTCGCGGGATATTAAGAGTGTACCGTAGAAACATCATAGCGTTTGTCTTTATAGCCGCCGTTTTTTTTCTCACGGCAACTTTTGGCGGATGCGATCCGGTGTACCATTATGTTGTGTTTCCGCCGCAGCGAATCGAGTACACATTGGTTCCTAATGAAACATTCATGAACGCTTTGAATGATTCTTCGTACCGGCTCAGCTCCGATAGGCTGACGGCTATTTATGACCGGAAAGATTTCAAAGTCGAAGTGAAGTACATGACCGATTATCAGTTGAACAATGTTGAGTTTCCGCAGGAATCACAGGCCGGTCAATACTCCACGAATCCGTTCACGTATGGAAATTGGGTGGACCCGGTGTTGGGGTACACACCGCAGCGTTTCATGGTCTTTAAAATTACAGTGTACAATTATGCCGGCTCAAAAATCAATCTTGATCCTGAAAGCTGTTTTCTCACAAGCGACCGCGGCGATTTTCTGTACAGTTATGGGCGAGAAGAAAAGAACAGCCGATACCATAGTCTTGAAAATTATTTTAAAAAACTTAAGGGAACATCCGGAGTTGACGATGATGTCTTTGAGAGCCGGATGGGGATTGTTCGGCGGACAGTGCATTATTTGGGAAAGCCTGTTTTTCGCGGCGATGTCCGCGATGGATTGATTGTGTTCGATCCGTTGACCGATGAAGTGGAGCAAGTGAAACTCGACCTGAAAAATTTTATTGTCGGTTATGATGAAAATAATCAGCCGTCAGAATTTGTGAACCTGACATTCTTTTTTAAACGGGTTCCGTTTACACCGCCCAATGCCCAACAAGGATACGTGGCGGGAAGAACGGACAGTTTGTCGGCTGGCAGCCGCGGAAAAATCTCGCAGCTTGATCCGAATGCCCGCCCTACCGGAGAAATTAAGCTCGCTGTTCGTACAACGAATGTGCTTCCCGCAGAACAATTGATGAAACCGCTTGAAGATTACCTTGCAGAAACGACTAACTTCAAGCTCTCTTTTTTGAAAACAAATCTTCTGCCGGCGGAACTCAAAGCGTCTAATGTTCTGATGATTCTTGCCGATGAGGGACAGATGAAGTTTTCGCCTGAACAGGAAAAGAACGCGGCGGATTTTATTCGTAACGGCGGTATGATTATTGCCGATGAACGCTCGACATCAACGCAGAGCGAGAATTGGCAGGCGATCAATAATTTTCTGACGAACGTCGGCGCCTTGCTGGGAGAAAATGTTTCAACGAGCAGAATTCCCAGCGACCATCCGATTTATTCCATCTGGAAACGATTTGATGTGTTGCCCCCGGTTGATCCCGATTTGCAGAATGTGCACGGACGGGTCATCTATGATTTTCTTTCAGGAATGTTTTACGAGAATCGCCTTGTTGCTGTTGTTTCAAACCGCGGCTATTCGATAGCGTGGGGTGCGTTCAATACCGCTGAGGTTCGCGCAGGAAAGGATTTTACTCGTCAACGTGAATTACTCTCAAATATCTTTTATTATGCACTTGAATCGAAAAAAATCAAAAATTAATTATCGGCGTTCTGCCCTCATCATTCTTTTGCTGATAGGATTGGCTGCATCGTCTGCATTTTCTTTACCGGAAGTCGGAAAGAAAAGCGCCGCCAATGGGTCCGATCCTTCGCCGCAGGTTGTCGCATCGCTTCAATTCGCTTTCATCGATGTGCAAGATTCGGCAGCATCCACTTCGAAATCGTCAGCGATAGTCTCTGACGAAAGTTCGTCGCGCAGAACGTCGGCAATTATTTATTCCTGCTTTATTCCCGGCGCAGGGCAAACGATGCTTGGTGACACCTATAAAGGCGCAGGGTTCACGCTGCTTGCGTTCGGTTCGGCGATCACGGCATTGATCTCACATAATAATTATGTTGCGCGCGGCGAACGATTAGATGCGTTGGAATTCCAGTACAAGAATTCTACGAATTGGACGTACTCGGAGTCTGTTTATCAATCGATGATTGATGCACACAATCTGCTTGTCACTGACCGTCGCCGTAGGAATATTTTTCTTGCAGTGTCGGCTGTAATCTGGGTAGTGAATGTTGCCGATGTGATTTGGAATACTGAAGATCATGGCCAGCGGATGTTTTCTCACGATGTGAATTCATTTCCCTCGATTGCTGAACGCGTGAACATAAATAGTGTGGCAGCAGGGATTCATCAACCGCTGGTTTCGTTATCCATTCCGTTAGGAAAGTAGCTCAGAATTGTTGAACTATCATCATAGAATATAATTGCATATGAAATTTTGGCAAACGTGTTTTCTTGCAGCATTTTCGTGGGTTGCAGCGGGATGCGGTCCGGAACGCGGATTGATTCCGAATACTCACGACGGCAGAGTTCCAGATGTGATTGATTTTTCGGCACAACTGGACAGTACGCAATCGCATAAGAGGCTTATTACTTTAACGTGGGCGTACGACACAGTGCGATACGGTACTGACCGTGAGCAAGCGAATCTTCGTGATTGGGAAGTGTTCCGCAGCTTTAATGATACATCGTTCTTTCAATCCCGCGGAAGAACATTTTTCCCAACGTTCAGTGATTCGTCGAATGAGATTCAACTAGGTGCACGCGATAGCGTAGTTGTTTTGTATAAAGTGTATCCTTCCGGTTACACGCACGACAAAATTCAGTTTACAGGAAAACCGTCTGATATTGTGATTGTAACTATAAAGAAGAATTAATCCATTGCAACGTGGCTGTTCACGCCAGCCGTGTTTCGGCGAGAAGATGCCACACTCATTCTCATCCATAAATAAAAGGAGAGATATTATGAAGCATTTTTACAATCTGTTTACGTCGTTGGTGGCGTTTGTTATGGTAGCGTTTGCGGTGATGCCTTCTCAGGCACAGCAAAAGCTTAACCCGGCAAACTACATCACGGTTGACAACGCTCCAAACCAAACTGCCGGTTCAACGGCTAATACCCCAACCTATAAGGAAGTCGGGCCGTGGTGGACCGGCGCTACATCGTTGGCGTGGGGATTGGATTACCGCCAGACATCGCAGCTTGGCGGTGAAAGTATTTCCGGAAGAACGGCGATGTGGGTAACGACAATTCCCGATACAATGTCCGGCAATTACATTCTCTACACCTACGTCTTGCAGGCGGCAAACAATGCATCAAATGTTTACTATACCATTCAACGTGAATTTGAAACGACGATGCTCGATTCAGTGCGGCACGATTTGCGCCGGTCGACGTTGAATTACAGCACAACTGTTGGAACAGGTGCGTGGGTTCCATTGACGATAGTTCCGCTGCTTCCGGGAAATACATTTGTTACCGTTGGCGCCGATACTTTTTCCGGAACTGCAATTATGCGCGCGGATGCAATTCGCTGGCTTCGCAGCACTGCAACCGGACCTGACTTAGAATTTGGACGGAGAGACAAAAATGCTTTTGACTCAGTTCGCGTCGGAGAACAATGGTTAGACGCTCCGCTCGGAACCGTGACGTATAACGAAGTTCCTTTGTTCAATCTTGGCGCACAAGATTTAATTGTTACGGGTGTTCATGCGGTAGTAAAGCAATCACGTTGGAGCATTGTTCCGCGCGATGGAAGTTTCCCGATGACAATCCATCCGGGACAAAAAGGAATTATCGCGGTCGGTTTCCATCCTTTTGAAGAAGAATCGGTGAGCGATACGCTTGTAGTGGAAAGCAACGATCCTGCAGAACCGCAAGCAACAATTCCCATCAGCGGAAATGGCGTGAATTATAATTTCATTCTTAATGCAAGCTTGAGCAATGAACCGCATTATAACGCACCGTTTGATAAGCTTGGCGATCCGCGCCGTCCTACGATCACTTTTTTCGGGGCATGGAGTGAAAGCGGGACAGGGTACGCTGCATTCCCATATCCCATTCCGAGCGGTAACAGACATGGAACATATTCTTCTGATGTAACGCCGGCGACCGGTGTTGAATACAAATTTCAATTGCCGGACAGTTTGAATGGAAAACAAGGATCGTCGGGATATTACTTTATTGAATGGGGATGGATAGCATTCTCGTCGAACTCTGAACCGAATACACAAATATCTATTCTTCCGGCGTTTACGACAGACACTATTAAAGCTTCGTTCAATCAAAACGATACACAAACCGGAACGCCGAAATTTTTCGTGCCATTGGTGAGTCAGCCTGTCTTTCTTACGCAAGGAGATTTTACTACTGTTGATTTTTACCGGCCATTGACACCAAGTGGCGGACCGGTTATCCGCGCGGATCTTCTCCGCATTCGAAAAATCCCGACGGGACCGGCAATTGTTGCTTCAACCGATGTTAATTTTCAGAATGTCTCTGTGTATCAGTTCCAGCGGCAAAAAGACGATAATTACAGATTGAACATTCAAGTCATTAGCGGCGGTGAATCAAAGCTGGTGATTGACAGTGTGAAATTTGCAAAGGGAAGATATTACTCGCTGGTGAATCCGCCGGCATTTCCTCTGGAACTTGCTGCAGTGAACGGGACACAATTATTCACGCTCATGTTCGCTCCGGATACGATTGCCAATGGATTGACCGATCAATTGCTGCTCTATTCGAACGATACTACCAGGAATCCGACAGTTATTCAATTGCGCGGTAATGGCATTGGAACGAACTTGACGGTAGAAGAAAACGATGCACAAGGCGCGTACATCTATCCCGCTAGTCCGGCAGTGTATCCCGACCTTGCCAATATTAACAAATGGCAGACGATCAGTGATCAGGCTGCAAGCGGCGGAAGCAGAATGATCGGATACATTTATTTTCTTGATGGCGATGCGGCGGTGAACCACACAGCCTATGTTGAATATTTCCCGCAGCTTCCTGTTCCCGCTGGTGCAACGCCGTATCTTGAAACATTCAGGGTTTATGCTCAGGTGCCGGTAGGTTCAACAAATTCTTCCCCTGCTGTTCGGTACACAATTTTTCCTGCCGGCGGAGGAACACCGATTGACACGATCATCAATCAAAATAATCGAACCTCAAGCCGAGTGCTCCTCGGTTCCGCACAATTTCTGCGCTCAGATTCCCGCGACGCTCACAATGGCGGCGCTATCAATGGCTATGTCCGCGTTCAGAATGATACAGCGCTCGTAAACGCGGTATACAAGGACACGATCAATGTTGCCCAGCGCGATAGTTTTGTCATTCGTGCGGATGCGATTATTCTTGTTGAGCCGTTCACTGGGGTCGAATATCAGGTCAATCCGTCGCTGCCGGATAAGTATGATCTGTCGCAGAATTTCCCAAATCCGTTCAATCCGACAACGCAGATTCGTTTTGCCCTGCCGAGTTCCGGGTTTGTTACACTGCAAGTGTTCGATATTCTTGGACGGGAAGTAAAGACATTGATTTCGAGCAACTATCATGCAGGTAATTACAGTATTGTGTGGGACGGCAGAAATAGCGAGGGGCGCGCTGTTGCAAGCGGCGTGTACCTGTACCGCGTGAACGTCAATAATTATGTCTCGACTAAAAAAATGATTTTGTTGAAATAACGACTGGCGAGAGAGGTAGGTAACACATCGGTATGACTAGCCAGCGGTGCATGTGTACCGCTGGCTATTGATTTCACGGCAGTATTTGACAGGCAGTTGATTTCCAATGTCATTACAAGTCATCGTATTTATTCTTCTTTCAATAGGCAGTGCGAGTTATTTTGTTCCGACACCTCAGGAACTTCGCCTCCAATTCGTCGCGGGCCAAAATTATTTCGCTGCGAGGAATTACTCAAAGGCGATTGAAGAATACGACAAAGTGCTGGGGACAGAGAGCGATTTCCTTAAAGAAGACAGCGTTCACGTTACGCTTCTTGATGGAGAATTAACGGTGGGCGTACGCACAGCTTCGATGTATCAAAAAGCAAACGCTTTCCGCAACATGGGAAAAAATGATTCTGCCATTGCAATGTTCCGTTTAGTGCAAACCCGCGATGATGCGCCAACGCTGCTCGCTCTTTCACAATTTCAGGTGTACGATATTTTCTTCAGCGAAAAACAGTACGACAGTGCTGTTACAGAAGCGCGTCAGTTGATTGCTCGTTATCCTTTCGACGAAAAAGTCGAACAGGCGTACTACGATATCGGCTGGGCATTCCGATTTATGGAACAGTACGACAGCTCTTCCCTTACATTTCATTTCCTGGCAGATAATTTCAAAAGCGGCCCGCTTCGCGGCAGAGCAATGTACCAGATCGGTCAGAACGCCATGGACACGAAGCAGTGGCAGGCTGCACTGACAGAATTCAAAGCCTTGCTTACAGACTACAAACCGGAATCGTTCAGCAAGACTGATTTTCAAAATATGGAACTTCGTGCTAACCGCGAAAGGCAGATTTTCGATGCGGCGTCGAACCGCGAATCTGACAACACGAACCTTGAACTCGCTTCAAAGTCGGAATTCAAAATTGCCGAGGCGTTTGAGCAACTAAATCAATACGATTCGGCGATGACACGCTACCATTATATTATCCGTACGTACACGCTTCTTCCTTCGCTCATTGAAATTTCGTATATCAAAATGGCGGAGCTGACGTTACGTGTGAAGGGACTGGACAATGCAATTGCAATTTATCGGAAAGCGATTGACGACAATTTTCAGAATAAAGTTTTTCAAGCGCGCATGCAGTATAAAATCGCGCGCACGTACCAGGATAACAATGCGTTTGCGAAAGCGGCGGCGGAATATCAATTTTATGTGAAGGCGTACGGTGAGTTTGCCGAAGCCGCGGAATTTTCTATAGAGAACGGGCGGTTCTTTGCTGTCCTGAACTATTATGCAGCGAAAGATTATCCCAATGTAATCGCTTCAACGGATTCTTTTCTGACGAATCACGCCGGCAGCGAATTTTCTGCCAAAGCGTTGGTCATGCGGGGAACGGCGTTTCAGAATCTTGGAAAATTTGCTGAAGCTCGCCAATGCTACCACGATGTGTTTTCCGCGTATCCGGCTTCGGAAGAAGCACTTCAGGCGCGATTGCAGCTCGCAAAATCGTTCTACGAAGAAAAGCGCTATGATCAGGCGGTCAATGAATACCAAGGATTACTTGTTTCCCAGACCGATAAGATTGATACGAACGAGGCTTACTATTATTTGGGGATGTCTTTTTTCTTCGCGTCGAAACTTGACAGTTCGCTGCGATCGCTTACCTCCGTCAGCGCAGTGTCTCAGTATTATCCTTTCGCTTTCGCCCGGTCTGTAAAAATTTATATTGCACAGGGAAAGTTTGAAGAAGGAGAAAAATACATTACCGGCATCATTGCTTCGCGAACAGCGGATTCGCTTGGACATGCTGCATATGCTCATCTTGCATACGGCGATCTGCTGGCAATGTGGGAAAAAAATGATAAGGCGCTTTCCGAAATGTCTCTGGTGCTCCGGGATACTTCAATCAATGAGAATGCGCGGCTTCAGGCGTTGTACGGGCGCGGCATTCTGTACCAGCAAGCGAAGAGAAGTAAAGAGGCAATTGCCGATTTGGAACTCTGTCTGAAGCAGGAAGCTTTTCGAAAAAATTTCAGCACTGTGGTTCCTGCTGCAAATGAAAAACTCGCGCTTGCGTATCTTGATATCGGAAAGAAGAAAGATGCCATCGATAGAATTAACCGGCTTCTCGGCTCCGCTTCGTCGAACGGCGAAAGAATCCGGTACCTCTCTTCATTGACTGAAATCTATGCGCAGTTGAATGATTTTCCCCGCGTTATTGAAAACGCATCGAAAGTGATTCATGCAGACAGTGCCGATGATAATTCGCGTGCGAAGGCGTACGTTGCGCTTGCTAATGCATACGGCAACCAGAATGAGCTTGACAAGGTTGTTGCGACATTGACGGAAGCCACAGACAGATTACCAGCGCATCCATATATCACCGACATTGTGTACCAAATGGCAGTCATGTTTTATGACGGTCAGGCATTTGACGGCGCGCAGAAACTTTTTGGTACGTTCCTTGAAAAATATCCGGCGAATGTGAAAACGCAGGATGCGTTTTATTTCCGTGCGATGAGCCTGATTCAATCCGGAAAAGCCGACGACGGCATTGCATTGTTGAAGAGCTACATTGAAAAATATTCTTCCAGTCCGCGTGCTGCTGAAGCGCAATACCAAATTGCGGAAGCATATTATAATTCAAACCGTTTCGAACGCGCCATCCCTGAATACGAACGTACCGCAAAGGAATTCCCGCAATCCGATTTTGCCATGTCCGCGCTGTATAACAAAGGGTGGTGTTACTATCGCTCCGGCGATACGCTGCAGATGGTAGAGACGTTTAAGCGCTTTGTTGCGGCGTATCCGAAATGCGCACAGGCGCCTGATGCTCAGTTCAGCGTCGGCGATTATTATTACAATACGCAGCAGTACGAAGAAGCGAAAGATGCCTATCAAGTGATTGTGGCCCGGTACCCGGACTATTCACGGTATGAAGAAGCCAAAGGTTTGGTTCATGAACTTGCACAGATTAATTCCTACAAAGAATATGAGCGCGCGATGCAGGCCTTCGATGCGAAAGACTACCGAAAGGCAATTCAAGAACTGGAGTCGGTTCTGAAAAAATACCCTGATGCAGATGTGCGCTTTGCCTGCGAGGCGAACATTGCGTCCGCATATTCACAGTTAGGCGAGAAAGCGAAAGCTCTGACCATGTTCAATCGCATTATCACGAAATACTCCGACACGCAGGCGGCGCAAGAAGTGATTTTTTTTGCCGAGCTTCATAAACGGTGGATTGAAAGCGGAAAGAAAGAGTAATGCTGCAGTCGTGGAGAAAAAATTATCGGCGCAATTTAGGCTATGCTTTTCTCGCATCGTTTCTGTTGCACGTGGTGGTCGGTTTCATTTCGTATTTTCTAACTCACGAAGAAAAAGGCGTGAAGTATGTGTCAGTTGAACTTCCCTCGTACGATGTTGTGAAGCCGCCGGTCAAATTTGAAGCACAGCCGCCGCGATTCGTCAAGTCGTTCGATTTGGCGAAAGAAGTTACCTACACCCCGGCAGCCTCGGTGCGGCAGATTCAATTTACTCATTCGGAAGTTGCTCAATCTTCAGGGCCGTCGCAAAGCAGTTCAAGTTCACCGTCCGCCGGCCGGCCGAGTGAAGGGAGTGTCTTCTTCGGCGCCTTGGCAGCGAGCAGCGGTGCGAGTGAGCTTGGCTGGGGAATTCCTGCGGGTGGTACAAGTTACGGAAGAAGCTTTGGTGTCGGGGGCAGCGGTGGCTACGGCGCGGGTCCAGGCGATGGAAAAGACTGGGGGCCGCAGTTTGCGAGTGATGTTGAGAACACGCGAAGCGGCAGCAGCGGCGGACTTTCGACGATGAGAGAGAATCTGTTAGCGTCTGAAAATTTTCAGGATCGATTCGACGGTTTCATTGAAGTGAATCCGCGGAACAGAAAAGACATCCGCGGATTTCTCAATGTCTATCAGCTCGAATATAATTCAGCGCGGCTTGAAAAATCGCCGGCGACTGGCTGGGAAGTCGTTGATAATCAGCCGTCGTGGAACTGTGTGCCGCAGGCGCTGCCGAGCATTGCGCGCTATGCGAATGATAGCACAAAACTGCGAGTGGAAATCAAAGGCACCGTGCGTCTCGATTCGAAGGAGCTGAATACGATTCCGTTCCTGTTCATGATGGGCTTTCAGGCTTCAGTGAAATACACGAAAGAAGAAGCGCATAGCCTCGCAAACTATCTCAAGCACGGCGGGTTTCTTTTCGTTGACGATGGCAACGCGTATCAATCCGGTGCATTCAATCAGACCGTGCGTCAAATGCTGAAAGACGGTTTGGGATACGATGCGATGTTTGAGAAAGTACCGAATACGCATCCGATCTTTACTGCATGGGAAAATTTCTCCGGCCCGCCGGCAGGAGACGACATGGTGCGCTATGACCGACGCGTAAGAGAAGTGAAAGAAATTTATCCTTATGTCGAAGCAATTTTTCTTAACGGAAGGATGGCGGTGTTGATTTCAAACCGCGGCTACTGCTTTGCATGGGGATATTGGAAATATCTTCCGGCAAGCGCCGGCGGCCCGTATGATAACACGCGGCAGTTGCAATTCGGGTTGAATGTTATTGTCTATGCACTGACACAGCGCGGCGGAATCGTCGATCAGAATAAAATAAAAATTGCTTCTGAGCAGAAGCGTTGATATTATACTCAACATGATAGAAGGATTAGTGAAGGAGAAAGAAGTGAAGAAATACATTGCTCTATTCATTGGAATGTTCTTGCTGTTCACAGTTGTTTCAGCAGAAGAAAATCGTTCGAACTATAACCGATATTTTGAACAGGCGGCAGCGGAGTTTCATGTTCCGGCAGATGTTCTGCGCGGCATTGCATTTGCGGAAACGCGCTGGTCACAATTAACGTGGGCGCCCGGCGATACAGCATCGTGTATGGGCATGCCGCATCCGTACGGAATCATGTCGCTGTGGGATAATGATTTTTTCGGGCACAGTTTGCGCGAAGCGGCAACGTTGATCAGTAAAGACCCGCAAGTATTGAGAGATGATGCCTATCAAAATATCCGCGGAGCCGCCGCGCTTCTGAGAAAATTGTACGATGAGAAGCCTTTGCCTGAAGGAACAACAGTCAACGATATTGAAAGCTGGCGCAATGCTATCGCCGCATATTCAAGTTTGCCGCAGCAGGATTATGCGCAGCAGCATGCCCTTGATATTTATTCTGAAATGTCACAAGGTTACCACAAGTACGACATTGAGTGGAACGCACGGCCAGTGAACCTTGCTCCGATACGCGCCGCTGTTGAAAAGATAAAACAAGAAGAGGAAGCAAAGCGTGCAGCAACTCTTCGGAAAACGGGCGAGGTGGAAAACCAGCCCGATTATCCGGGAGCGAAGTGGGCGCAGGCATATCCCGGACATTGGTACACTACCGGCTACGAGCATAACTTCGTTGTCATTCACGATATGGAAGGATATTATCTTTCAACGATTTCATACTTCCAGCAGTCCGGTACGCAGGCGAGCATTTATTATTGCGTTAATGGATTAAAAGATAACAGCAACGACGCACCGGCGGGAGAGATTACGCAAATGGTGGAAGAAAAATACTGGGCGTGGCATGTTGTCTGTTGGAATAGGTATATGTTCGGGATTGAGCATGAAGGTTTCGTCAACAATCCTGCATGGTACACCGATGCAATGTACCAGGCATCGGCGAAACTCACCGCGTATCTCTGTGACAAGTACGGCATTCCAAAGGATCGAAACCACATCATCGGTCATCAGGAATGGCAGAATGGAACGTGGGTGAATTGGATCAACACTACGTACAATCCTCAGCTTCAGGCAAAAGGAATTCCCGGAATTGATCCGACATGCAACAATCACACCGACCCCGGTCAGTATTGGAATTGGACATACTATATGAGTTTAGTAACGGCAGGAGATTCGATTCCTCCGAAAGTTGTCTCCGTTTTTCCTTCGCCCAATTCAACATCTGTGCCGGCGTACAAAGATATTGTAATTCAGTTTGATCACGCAATGAATCATGATTCTACAGGCAGTGCATTTTCTGTTATACCGAGTGCTGCCGGCACAATTTCGTGGAGCGCTGATTCGAAAACTCTCACATTTCACCCGACAACTTTTCTTACTTTCAGCACAACCTATACGGTGAAGATTGATTCCTCAGCAAGGAGCGCGGCAAAAGTTAAGCTTGACGGCAATGGCGATGGCGTTGGCGGCGATGCGTATCAGTTTTCATTTACAACGGAATCTGCTGTTACAACTCCGCCGGTTCTTGTGGGTTCATACCCGCGTCAAAATGAGAGCGGTGTTTCGTCCTTCACAGATGTCTCTTTTACAATGAATGAACCTTTGCAGCTTGCAACGCTGAGCGGACGCATTTTGCTGAAAGACACTTCGGGCAATTCTATTTCAATTACGAATGCCAAGCTCGATTCTATAAATGACCGCGGCGTTATTACGTTCACACCTTCATCGCTCGAACCGAACATAACGTACATTGTCACGCTTGCAGCAGGCATTAAAGATGTGTATGGGAATGCGACGGTTTCTGATACATCCGTGCGCTTCACAACGTCGCCGGAAGCGGTTACACTTGGCACTCTCTACGACGGTTTCGAATCGAACGCGCGCTTGTGGCAGCAGCCGATTCCAACAGCCGGTACGGTTGGCGCAGATTCAAACGCTACTGCTTTTGCGTTCACATCAGAGAAAAAGAAAGACGGCTCAAACTCCGGCAAAGTGACGTATCGCTTCACGCAAAATTCCGGCGGCGTGATTGACGAGCGGGCGCTTGCCAGGCCCGCGATCGATTCTTCAAAATACACGGTATTCGGCGTGTGGGTGTACGGAGATTTGAGCGGTAACGAAGTTGATGTAGTGTTCCAGCCGTCGAGTCAAACTGTTGTTCTGGATACACTCAATTGGTTCGGCTGGAAATATCTTTCATGCTCGTTAACATCGCTCGCAGGTTCATCGAAGCAGTTGAGCGACTTCCTGATAAAACAAGTGACGTCGGCTTCGGCCTCCGGCGCGGTCTATTTCGATGACATTCAGCTCAACAGCATTGTCAGCGATGTTGCAGGAAATTCGTTGAACAGTCCCGGCGGATATTCTCTCGAACAGAATTTTCCGAATCCGTTCAATCCGACAACACAAATACGGTTTGAGGTTCCTGTTTCGGGGTTTGTGTCTCTAAAGATTTTTGATGTTCTCGGGCGCGAAGTTGCAACGCTTGTGAACGAACGAAAATCTCCCGGAACGTACGAAGTGCAATTCGACGGCAGTAAGCTTCCGAGCGGAATTTATTTTTATCGTTTGGAAGCCGGTAGTTTTGTTGAAACGAAAAAACTTGTACTGCTGAAATAAGTTAAAAGTTAAAAATGAAAAGTTAAAAAACCTCTAAAACCAGTTTCTTTCACGCAAAGGCGCTAAGAAAAGGACCCAAAAAATTCTTTGCGGCTTTGCGTGAAACGTGTTTTTTGCTACCTCATCTCAGCCGCCGGCTGATCAGCCCTTGGCTGAACTCTTCTTCTACATAACGCAGGATACCACTATGAAAACTTCCATTTTCCCCAAAATGATTTTCAGTTTGTTCTGCGGCTTCCTTCTTGTTGTAAACCCATTTGCGGCTGTTCCGCTTTCGGCACAGATGCACGTCGTGTCTGTCGAAAAGCTGCCGCTCGGCGCCGAACAGCAATGGAGCCAGCCGGTATTTTCTCCCGACGGCGCACGCATTTATTTCACTGCCGCCGGCTTCAACGGCATCTGGGAATACACGCCATCAACAAAATCTGTGCGGCAAATAACCGATGCGCCGCGGTCGGGTTTCGGCTTTGCGCTTTCGAATGACGGGAAAACAATTTCCTACCGCCGCACGTTTGATGAAGCCTCGCGGCTTCGCACACAGGAATTAGTAACGCAGGATATTTCTTCCGGTGCGGTAAATATTCTTGAGAAAGGGGAAAGCGTTTCGCTGCCGAAGTTTTCTCCTGCCTCGCCGGCAGGCGGGCAATCGTCAGTGATTTATCTGAAAGAAGGGAAGGTCGTCAGTGCTGCTTCTTCCAAAGTGAAGGATTCCCACATTGAGTCTGCAAGTGCTGCCGTTGTGCTTGGCATTGAAGACACGAAGATCGCGCTTCTTAAAAACGGCTCAAAAATTTCATTCGATCCGCTCGGCAACGGAAGCTACATCTGGCCATCGCTTTCGCCCGACGGAACAAAACTTCTCGCCTACGAAATGGACCGCGGCGTGTTTATTTCGGATTTGGATGGAAACATTGTGAAGATGCTTGGCAGAAAAGATAATCCCGTCTGGACACGTGACGGTAAATGGATCGTGTATATGGATGACAAAGACGACGGCCACAATATTCTCAGTTCCGACATCTACTGCGTTTCTGCCGACGGCACAACAACCGTTCGGCTGACAAACACCAGCGGCGTGGTCGAGCTTTATCCGTCCTGCTCGCCGGTGGAAAACAAAATCGTGTGCAGTTCGCTGAGCGGCGACGTGTATGTGATCACGTATTCAGAGGAGGGTGCGCGATGAAAACGACTCTACTGTTCCAGAGGCACATCAGCCTTCGGCTGAGACATTCAATGATAATGATGCTCGCGTGTGCGTCGCTTTCGTTTTTTGCACCGCGTACAATTTTTGCCCAGCGCACCGATTTATCAGGACTGAAATTCTGTATTGACCAGGGGCACGGCGGATATAATTCCAACGATCGTCATGTTATTCCTGATGCGGGAACAGATTTTTGGGAATCTGAGAGCAACTATTATAAAGGAGTTTGGCTTAAACAGCTTCTTGAAGCACAAGGCGCGACGGTTATTTTGACGCGGCCAAACAAGGACAGCATCTACAATAACTCCAGCGATTCTGATGAACCTACTCTCACTGCACGGTGGCAGCTTGCAAACTCCAACAATGTGAACTGGTTCCATTCCATTCACAGCAACGCGTTTGACGGAAAAACAAATTATACGATGGTTCTTCTGAAAGAAAACATCAGCACGCGGCAGGCGGCATTTCCGGCAGCGATTGATATGTCGGCGGACATCTACAATAATATTCGGGCAAGAGACAGAACGAGTTCGTCGGGCGGCAACGTTGCGGGAAAAGCGGGCGTGTATCTCGATTATACGTTTTACGGCGGACCGAACGGCGGCTACAATCTTGGTGTGCTCAGCGGATTGGCAATGCCGGGAGAATTGTCTGAAGGTTCGTTCCATGATTACTTTCCTGAAACGCGCCGCTTGATGAACAACGATTACAGAAAGAATGAAGCCTACGGAATTTTGAACGGAATCCTTCAGTACTTTGGTGTTCCTTTCGATACGCTCGGTGTAATTTGCGGAACTCAGGTTGACAAATCTTCGTCCAATAAGCCGATCAATAATGTCGTCGTGCATCTTCTTTCCCAAGGGAATTTTCAACCCGTGGATAAAATCTATCATGGCGATAATTTTAATAACGGCTACTTTCTTTTTGATTCGTTGGCAGCAGGCAATTATTCTGTGGTGTTTGAAACCTCAGGTTATCCGATGGATACCGTGAAGGTCACGATTGCGAGCACCAGAAATCCGGTGACGAGTACCGAACCTGCCGCAAACGAAATACAGGTCAGCCGTTCAAAAGTTATTTCACTGACTTTTAAAATGCCGATGGACACGGCAAAAGTGAGAACGGCGTTTTCCATCGCGCCATCTGTTGACGGCGTCATTGCATGGTCGAACAATAACACGGTGATGACATTTACGCCGGCGCAATTATTGAGTTACAAGAAAGTGTACACTGTCAGTCTTGCGGGAATGGGCAACTCTCCCGCGCCGCTTGTGTTCGTTGACAATACGAGCGTGACTTCGAATATCGGTTCGTCTGCTTTCACGCTTATGTTCACGTCTGAAGCTCTTCCGCCATACATCAGTACTTCACAGCCGGTAATGAACGATACCTCGTTTAAGGTGACGCTGCCGATAGGAATCCGTTTTTCCGAGACGATGGATACGGCATCGGTGCGGGCGGCGTTTTCTATCGCACCTGCCGTTAGCGGCAGGATAGTGTGGACAAACTCCAACACGACATTTTTATTTTACCCGGATTCCGGATTTCCCTATAACACAGAGTTTACCGCAACTATTGGAGCGGCTGCAAAATCTACCTACGGCGATTTTGTTGACGGAAACAGAGACAGCACCGGCGGCGATGCGTACGTTCTGAAATTCCGGACGGCGCAGATGCCGGTGGGAGTTGCGCAGAATCCGAACGACGTTCCGGCTCAGTTCGGGCTTGAACAGAACTATCCGAATCCGTTCAATCCCTCAACACAATTACGATTTACGATTGCCGAATTACGATTTGTGACTTTGAAAGTGTACGATGTGCTTGGACGCGAAATTTCAACGCTTGTGAATGAACGAAAATCTCCCGGAACGTACGAAGTGCAATTCAATGCAAACTCCTTTATAACAGTTG
>JAJYOI010000102.1 GCA_021796275.1 Bacteroidota bacterium | reverse complement strand
CCCCCTCACTCATCAGATTGGAAAGGGCGTATGAACTCGGCTACAATGTGCTGATATCGAATTCATCCAATAAGATCGAGAAAGAAGAAAGTCAGATCGAGCATTTTAGAGATTTAGGAGTGGACGGCTTGGTTATAGCTTCATTATCGTTGCAATACAGAGCGACTGATCCTATACGTAAGATTCATGAAGAAGGATTTCCTTATGTAATGGTTTCCTACATTCATGATCCCGATTTCTGGTATGTGGGGACGAACCAGGAGTTGGGAGGGTACCTCGCTGCACAACATCTCATTAAGCTTGGCTACAAATCGATTGGCTATCTGCATGCGGGCAAAGGAAATATTCTCAGCGAAATTAGAAAGAATGGTTACTACAGGGCATTGACGGAATATGATGTGCCGTATGATGCAAAGTTCGTCTTCTATTTGGATGAGGAGCACTCGGCTTCGGTTGCAGATAGATTCAAACTCGGATACGATTTTGGAAAGAAGTGGAAAACGATAGAACACAAGCCAGCCGCCTTGTTCGTTTACACAGACCTTGTTGCTCTTGGACTCGAGAAGGCTCTTATCGAGGAAGGTGTTTCAGTGCCTGATGATGTCGGAATAGTAGGGTTTGATGACATCACGATGGCAGCTTATGCAAATATTCCTTTGACGACTGTACATCAGCCTGCTCAGAAAATAGGAAGAATGTCCGTGGATGTCATTCAAAAAAGAATTGACGGGACGGATGTCGGAAACCGGACCACGTTGAGCCCCACACTTGTAATCAGAGAATCGTGCGGTGCATCAAAAAGAGCGCGGTCGGCTGGTACGTTGAGCCGCGAAGTGATGCCGTAGCCAGCGAAAAAACACATTATCCTCTAACGGTGAATAACGATGCTCTATCCCATTCGAAATGCTTTTCGAGATATGCTTGAAGTAAACTCTTTCTGGAAATTCAAAGCCGATCCAGAAAAAAAAGGGGAAAACGAAAAATGGTATAATGATTTTGAGAGTAGTGTTGAGATTGCAGTACCCGGAAGCTGGAATGAACAACTTGAAGAGCTTGGATTGCTTCATTATGTTGGGCGTGCGTGGTACTCCAAAAAGATTTTCCTCCCCGCACATTTCTCTGATAAACGAATCTGGCTGAGAATAGGCTCGGCAGATTTTTCCTCGAAAATTTGGATTAACGGCATTATCGCAGGCGAAAGCGAATTCGGCTTTCTTCCAAACGATGTGGAGATAACGGCGTTTGTAAAAGTTGGAGCGGAAAATCTTATCGTTGTTACGGTAAGTAATGAACTGAGCGACGACTCGATTCCTCAGGGAATTACACCTGAGCATTATACAAACGAAGACAGAATGAGAGAGGAGACAAATCCGCCAACGCGATTTGATTTCTCACCATTCGGAGGCATACATCGCCCGGTAATCGTCTATTCGACGCCTAAAACATTTATCAGGGGCTTGCGGGTCAATACTACGATTGTGAATGCCTCGCAGGGAAGAGTTGAAATTGCCGCTGAGATTGACGGCAAAAACTTTAGCTCCTTTTCTGCAGAGGTGAATGATTCAAAGAGCAGTACAGTCGCCAGTTCAAAGTCTGATGAAGTCGGAGCAACGCACGAACTGATCATCAATGATTGCCGCTTCTGGAGCAACGACGACCCGTATCTTTACATGCTCAGAATTTTCTTATACAGCAACGACAAAATTGAGGACGAATACTCTTTGAATATTGGAGTGCGCGAGGTAAAGATTGAGAAGAACAACCTGCTGCTCAATGGGAAAGAGGTGTTCTTGAAAGGTTTCGGCAAGCATGAAGATTTTCCTGTAGCCGGTAAGGGATTGTTTCTTCCACTTATCGTCAAAGATTTTCAATTGATGAAATGGATCAATTCTAATGCTTTCAGGACATCGCATTACCCCTATGCAGAAGATGTGCTTTTGCATGCTGACAAAATGGGAGTTCTTGTTATAGCCGAAGCGCCTGCCGTTAGTCTTGACTTGCGTTACACTTCTTCCAAAGCGCTGGACAATCACAAGCGGTTTATTCAAAAGATGGTAGAAAGAGACTATAATCATCCCAGCGTGATCGTTTGGTCGGTTGGAAACGAGCCGAATATCGTCGGTGATAAAGGTTATTATAATGGAAGCGGCAGGAATTATTGGAAAGAGATATTCGAATTTACCAGAAGTCTGGATATGTCTCGCCCCATCACTGTTCCAAACTGTGCGATGGCAGGCTTGGATGATCCGGTCTTTGAATTTTCAGATATCCTTTCGATAAACAGATATTACGGCTGGTACGAGTATCCGGGTAATCTTGAGCTTGCTTTGGAACGGCTTACATTCGATATGGAGACGCTATATGCGAAATACAACAAGCCGGTCTTGGTTACCGAATTTGGAGCCGATAGTCTTGCCGGTTTCCATTCCACATCGCTTCAAATGTTTACCGAAGAATATCAGACAAAGCTCATCGAGGAATATATTCGTTGCATTGAATCAAAACCGTACACAATTGGGGAAATGGTTTGGAACTTTGCCGATTTCAGGACACCGCAGCATTTCAGGAGAGTCGTGCTCAATCTGAAAGGTGTCTTCACCAGAGACAGGGAACCGAAGCTCTCTGCTTTTAAACTGAAAGAGATCTGGAGCGGCAAAAGGAAGCGCTCTTGAAATGTTAGCCGGGTTAGCGATCGGTGATTGGTTTGTATTTGCAGCCTACGTGGTGCTGATTGTTCTGCTGGGATGGTGGGCAAAACGGAAAGTCAGAACAAGCGGCGACTATTTTATGGCAGGCAGGCGTGGGAATAAAATCAAAATGATCGCGAACGCTCTTGGTGCCGGGACACATACCGACCAAGCGATAGCAGTTGCTGGAGCAACGTACAAAATCGGTCTAGCGGGAATTTGGTACCAATGGGTTTACCTTTTTGTCACGCCTTTTTTTTGGCTTCTGACGCCTATCTACAGACGGTTAAGATATGTGACGACTGCTGACTTCTACGAAGAGCGTTTCGGTTCGAAACTGTCCGTTGCGTATGTCGTGATGGCAATACTCTACCTTGCGATGGATCTCGGCCTCATCATGAAAGGTACAGCGCTTGCTCTGCACGCAATAACGGGTGGACAGATTTCGGTACAGCTTATTGTATTCTTTATTGTTATTTTTTTTCTCGCCTACAGCGTTTTAGGCGGACTAGCATCTGCGTTATCTTTGAACATGCTGCAGGGAGCGTTCATTCTTCTATTATCATTTTTGCTGATTCCTTTCGCGCTTGTGGAGGGAGGCGGTATTCATGCGATACGAGCAAAACTGCCTGAGTATATGTTCAGCTTTGTCGCTCCGCGCGAGGTGACTCTTTTCTTTATTGTCATGATTGTTATAAATGGTTTGGTAGGTATCGTCACTCAGCCTCATCACATGGCAGTAGCAAGCTCGGGCAAAACTGAAAAAAGTTGTAGAATGGGGTGGACTTATGGTACCTTCACGAAACGAATAGCGACTCTTGGCTGGGCGTTTGTTGGAGTTTTTGTTGCTGCTTTGTTCCCGGGATTGTCGGAGCATGACAGAGAACTCGCCTTTGGAATTGCTGTCAAGAATCTTTTACCTGTAGGAGTGATCGGTCTGATGGTGGCGGCAATGACGGCAGCCGTTCTGCCTGTGTGTCACAATTATATGGTTGCTGGTTCTGCGCTCTTCACCAGAAATATTTTCAAGAAATACGTGAAGGCGGATTTGACGAACGAACAGGAATTGCGTGCTGCCAGACTATCCTCCGTTATCATCATCATCGGTGGAGTGACAGTTGCGCTTACAATACCGAGCATTGTGAAGGGTTTAATTTTGCAGATGTTTCTAACATCATATTTTGGTATTTCATTTTATATGGGAATCATGTGGAGAAGAGCGAATCGTTACGGTGTTTGGGCGAGTATCATTGTTTCGTTTCTAACCAACTTGATTGTTGGTCCATATCTGCCGTTCGGGTTCCAACTGGGAGTTCCATATCAGATTTTAGTGTTTCTACCGGCAGGCTTTTTTGCTTTGATATTTGTCAGCCTGTTCACTAAGCCTGAACCGAACGAGAAGCTTGATACCATCGAGGCGCTGCTCCATACGCCCGTTGGTGAGGAATTCAAGTTGAAGGAGCAGGAAATAGAAATCAAATTTGAAGGAGATTCTAAATCAGAAGGTGATAACTCTAAGATACCTCTTGAGGAAAGAGGGCATAGTTTGATTCTTGTTGATTTTCTCTCCTTGAATAGAAAATTTTCTTTCAAGCGATACAGAGTTGATCTGGAAGGCTTCGGCTTGGCTCTGCTTTTTGTTTTGGGAATATTCGCGGTCGGACTCATTACTGCAAAACTTGGTTGAAGAACACTGCTTGGTTTCTATCCTTCCTAAATCAAATGCGAAAGGATATTTCGATGAAAAAAGTTGTGAACGTCGTATTGGCTTTTATCACGCCCTTGTTTGCTTTAACCGGCTTAACTTCCGAAATGCCTTTGAAACACAACACCGATGACATCGGGAAGCAAGTACTGTCACAAATCAGAGTGTTGGCAAACTATTCGTGTAACACATTGCTCAATGAGAAAGGCGAATCAAGGTGTGATTACAATTTAACACTTGGCGCTTGGCTCCCATATGAACCCGCATGGCATACAGGGCAAGTTATTAACGCTCTGGTGAAAGCGTATCAACTTACTGGCGAGCAAAAATATTTGGCATATGCAAGAAAAGCCGGAGATTGGTGGTGCAGTTTAAAGATCACAGAGAATCCCCGTTTAAAGGGACTGGTAAGAGCGGTGCATGGCGATTACGTGGGCGACTACATAGTCTTCTCCACTATTTCCGATGGCACGCCAGGGCTTTTCAATCTTTACAATGTGACTCATGACAGAAAGTATGCTCAGATTCCGACAGAAGCCGGAGAGTGGCTGTTAAAAAACATGTATATCCCCGAACAGGGAATATTCTACGATGCAGTTGATGCGAAGACAGGCGAAGTCATGAAAAATGAAAGCCCGTTTTGGTCCGGTAAGAAGGAGCAGACTTTGAATGATGTCGCAAGGCCGAACAACGAAGGTTCTCTTTTCCTGGATATGTATTACTTCACGAAGGATGAAAAATACAGGGAAGTTTTCATTGCGATATGCAACAGCCTCGTTGAAAAACAGGGACCACAGGGACTTTGGATGCAATTCACCCCGAATAATGCCGCCGATAGTTCGTATCATCCGAGGTTCAATTTGTGGTATGCAGAATCCCTTTTAGACGGCTATGAGCTTACTCATGACAGGAAGTATCTCGACGCTGCGGAAAAAACACTGCTGACATATCAAAAAGCCCAACAAAAAGATGGGACATTCTATTACAAAAACTATTTGAACGGTAATTTTGATAAAAGCTCTGTGGCAGGTTCTGCGGCCGCCTTTGCAGGATTGCTTTGGATTAGGATGGTGAAGTATGGCGATGGAGACGAATTCAAGAACAATATTGAGAAGTCGTATGGCTGGATATCCAAAAACCATTTCGCCAACGATCATCCTGATAAGAATTTGCGAGGGGCAGTGCTTGAGCTAACGACAAAAATCAAGAGTGGAAAATTGTTGATGACACAGAGGGACTTAGGGACAACGTTTGCTTTGAGGTTCTTGATTGATTACTACGAGTATAGGTTTAAATAAATCTTGAACTCTAAAGAGTCTGCATTTTACAATAATATTGTATCATTACTGTCCAACTGTCGAAGTTGGAGAATGTTGTAAGCTGTTATTTACAAGTTTGTTACAAAGAAACATGATCGTTTTCGATTTGAATTTACATTGGTTAAAATCGTATCCTTTACGAGTCATACACACTCGAAAGGATAGCGATGAATACCGGACAGACACTGTTTTCACAAGTGATGGATTTCATTCCGATGCATGAATTTCACCGTTGCGTTGAACGGTACGACGGTGAATATAAAGTTCAGAAATTTTCTTGCTGGGATCATTTTCTGTGTATGGCATTTGCCCAATTAACATATCGTGAAAGCTTGCGTGACATTGTGCATTGCTTGAATGCACAACAATCAAAGTTGTATCACCTTGGTTTTCGCAGCGCAATCACTCGCAGCACACTCTCGTATGCAAACAATACACGTGATTGGCGCATCTATGCTGATCTTGCTGGTGTATTAATGAACACCGCTAAAGTTTTATATCGTGATGAACCCTTTGTGCTTGAACTTGACAACACTGTCTATGCGCTTGATTCAACAACGATTGATCTATGTTTATCCATCTTCCCATGGGCAAGGTTCAGAGAACACAAAGCCGCTGTCAAAATTCATACGTTGTTTGATGTGCGAGATAAAATCCCTTCGATTCTGGCTATTTCCAGCGGGAAAATGCACGATGTCAATATTCTGGATGTGCTCATTGCCGAAGCGGGGGCACTCTATATTTTTGATAGAGCGTATATCGATTTTGCCCGCTTGCATCAGTTGACACTTTCGTGTGCGTGCTTTGTTACACGGGCAAAGTCGAATATGCACTTCGACCGTCTGTATTCACATCATGTCGACAAACACTCCGGGCTTCGTTGTGATCAGACCATTCGGCTTTCCGGTTTCTATACCTCGCACGACTATCCGGACACGCTGCGTCGCATCAAATATTACGACGCACAAACACAGAGAACCTTTGTCTTCATCACCAACAATTTTCTTCTGCCATCGCTGACTATCGCACAATTATATCAATGTCGTTGGCAGGTAGAATTGTTTTTCAAATGGATCAAACAACACTTACGCATCAAAGCGTTTTATGGAACATCAATCAATGCCGTGAAGACTCAAATTTGGATTGCAGTGTCTGTCTATTTGATTGTTGCCATTATCAAAAAACACTTGAAGCTCGAACAGAGCCTCTACACAATTCTACAGATTTTGAGTGTTTCACTCTTTGAGAAAACTCCTATTTTTCAAGCACTTACAGATACACGGCTCCTTTTTGAACAGCATCATCTCGATAATCAATTGAATTTATTCAACTTATAGTTGGACACTACTGATATTGTATGATAGTTGAAAAGAAATAGCATGATTAAAACGTTTAAGGAGGGAAGACTGGAGGTTATTGTGTCCGAAAGCAGGGAAGAATTAGGGAGGTTAGCAGCTGAACGCATTGAAAAAAGAATCAATGAGATCCTTATGCATCAACCAGAGGTCAGGATAATTTTTGCTGCGGCACCATCACAGGACGAAGTTCTTCACCATCTAACAATGAGCAAAGGGATAGTATGGAACCGTTTAGTTGCATTCCAGATGGACGAGTACATCGGTCTGCCAAAAGATGCCCCTCAGTTATTTCAGAATTATCTGGACCAACATCTTTTTTCTTTAGTACCGTTCAAAAAGGTGAATCGAATAAACTCAGGTTCTACTGGCTGGAGCGATGAATGCAAAAGATACAGCCGTGCGGTGGGAGAATCTCCTATAGATGTTATTTGCATGGGAATTGGAGAAAACGGGCATATAGCGTTTAACGATCCAGGAGTAGCAGATTTTGGCGACAAGGAAATAATGAAAGTTGTGAAGTTAGATGAGGCGTGCCGAATACAACAAGTGAACGATGGCTGCTTTGCAAACGTCGGAGCAGTCCCTCAATATGCGTATACGCTAACGGTGCCAACGCTATTTTCCGGACGGCATTTGTTTGCTTCCGTGCCCGGGATTAGGAAAGCAAAAGCTGCGCGCGATACAATAAAAGGTCCGATAAACGAGAATTGTCCAGCGACAATTCTTCGAGACCACCATGACGCGGTTTTATTTCTTGATAAGGATTCCAACTCGTTATTGGATTCATAACAAAGCACCGACGAAATTTGTGTGGACGGGGTAACACCATACTTATTCCTGTAATAAAGAAGCGCCTTATAGGTTGAGTTGCTATTTGGTCCCGACTCACGCACTATTGGCCATTTTCCCGTTGTGACATTAGGCACTGAGTTTAGCCTTGTTTTAAGGCTACTATTCACATAATAATGCTGATAAAGTCCAACGAACACGTTTGCCTTTTATTTTTACGAATGCTATACTTGTTGAGCATTTTGTTGTATTAAACTTTAAGAAATTGCATGAATACCGGTCAGACAATACTCACTGTGGGGGCGTTGATGCTTCTCAGCACAATGATTCTTTCCATTAACAATTCCTTTTATACAACAAGCGGCGTGTTGCTTTCTACTCAGTCGGGTATTATTGCTGTTTCGTTAGGCAGTTCAATGCTGGAGCAGATTGAAGGCATGGCGTTTGATAATGCGACGGATAATAATTCTGTTACCTCAACATCATCGCTAACGGTGCCTTCAGCATTGGGGCCTGAAGCAGGTGAAGTGGATACTTCTTACAATGATGTTGATGATTTCAACGGCTACACGAAGATTGATTCAACACTTCCGGCTGCGAGGTTTACTACGCATGTAACAGTTTATTACGTTGCTTCTTCATCTCCGGATGTGAAGTCGTCGATTGCAACGTGGAACAAGAAAATTATTGTCAGCGTCAGCAGCCCATCGATGACAGATACGGTGACATTCAGCTACGTCTTCAGCTATTGGACATTCCGCTAAGGAAGTGGTGAGATGGGCACAAGTACACTTCTTGACATTATTGGTTCGATGGTGGTTTTTGGAATGCTTTTGCTGATCGTCCTGCAGGTGAACGATTCCGGTACGGCAAATTCTTTCACCTATACATTCGACCTTTTAGTACAGGAAAATCTTGTTGCTGTCGTTGATTTGGTAGAATATGATTTTCGACGTCTCGGTTATTGCGCCGACCCGACCAAGATACCCGATCCATCGAAATCAATTATTGCTGCGGATTCCACAAGCATTACTTTCTTAACTGATGTAAATGACGATGGAGTTCTTGATACGATGAAATACTATACCGGGCCAACATCAGAACTTGCATCGACGCCAAACCCGAACGACAGATTTCTCTATCGCGTTGTCAACAATGAAACACCTATAGGAACAAACCTCGGTGTGACGGCATTTAATCTTTTGTATTTTAATGCGCAGGGAGACACCATTCATTTTCCTATCTCGGTTCCGGGTGAAATATACACGATGCAAATTTCCATTACAGTTGAAAACATTGCCTCGTACGACACAACATATTCCACAGCGTTTTGGCGGCAAGTGCGTCTGGTATCAAGAAATCTCAATAATCGTTAAGGCCACAAACTTCAATGGGACGGAATTCGCTTTATCTTATCATTGGTCTCAGTTTCGTATTCCTTTATTGGGGATTGAATTTTTCGCGCGTGTCGAAAGATGCGCTTGACAATTATCTCAATTATTATGAAGAGACCGTTGCTCATAACGTCGCTGCGAGCGGTGCGAATATCGGGGCGAATATGGTTTTCGAAGACCCTACGTGGCGAGGCGGCTACAGTAATCTTCCCTTAAGCGGAGGAACGCTCTCGGTCAGTGTTTCTGACATTGGAGGCGGAAAAATCCGGCTTCTTGCATGGTCATCCTATCAAGGATTGAACGACACGGTGACCGTTATTATGCAGCCGAGCAGTTTTTCCAAATATGCGTACTATACTGTTAACGAAGGAGCAGTCTATTGGATAACGGGTGATACAGTGTGGGGTCCAATGCACACTGAGTCAAAGCTTAATATTTCTGGCTCACCGGTATTTTACGGAAAAGTTACGGCAAAGAATGGAACCAATCCCAAGAAATCAGCCGCAAAGTTTTATGGCGGTTATCAATCTGGTGTTTCTGTTCCTATTCCCCCTGCAAGCTTGACTCCATTGACAAATGCTGCCAACGACAGCGGAATAGTTTTTAACAATACTGATTTATGGCTAACGTTCAATGCTGATGGTACGGTCTCGTTTCGAACGACAGCAGGAGGAACAGATTCCACAGTTGCGCTTTCTACTTTTTCTCCCGGTGGAGTTATCCTTGTGAATAAGGGGGACATTCATGTTAAGGGGACATTGAATGGGAAAGTGACTATAGCTGCTTTGAGCAACGGATCCGGTTCGACAAATGGCAATGTTTGGATTGATGACGATATTGTTTACAATAAGGATCCGCGTATTGATCCGTCGTCGAATGATTATCTTGGAATTGTTTCAGAAAACAATGTGGAAATTACAGACAATACTCCGAATAGGTCCGATGTGAATATTATGGCATCGGTTTTTGCAGAAAAGGGAAGTTTTACTGCGGAGAATTATAACACACGTCCGCCAAGCGGCACAATTTATTTGCTTGGCGGAGTCACGCAAAATACACGCGGACCAGTGGGCCAGTTTTCCGGCTCAACCGTTGTCAACGGTTTTCGAAAAAATTACAAATATGACAACCGTTTCTTAGGCGGCGGCACCGCGCCGGCATTTCCGCTCACCGGACAGTATGAAGTTCTCTCATGGAAAGAATAAACGGCTGCTGCTTCTTATTCTCTTTCAATTTTCCCTTCATTGTAATTCCCCCTCTTATTTTTTATATTTATGTATTACACAGTGCAAGTTTCAAAGGAATCCCGTTGGGAGTTGAATGCAGAAACAATACGTCCGTAGTCTTTTCGATTCTATTGCGTATCGCTACGATGTACTGAACCATCTTCTCAGCGGGGGTATTGATTTATACTGGCGCCGCGTTGCTGTTGAAGCTCTTCGAAACTCTCAGCCGAAAAAAATCCTTGATGTTGCTACCGGTACTGCAGATTTTGCCATTGCCTCGCTTCGATTGAAGCCGCAGGAAGTAATCGGCGTTGATATTTCGGAACGAATGCTCACCGTTGGGAGAAAAAAGATTCAGGAGCGCAGAGTAGAGCCGCTCGTTCGGCTTGAAACGGGCGATGCTGAACATCTTCAGTTCGCGGACGGAACGTTTGATGCAGCAATTGTCGCGTTCGGTGTAAGAAATTTCGAACATGTTGACCAGGGAATTTCGGAAATGCACCGCGTCCTAAAACGCGGCGGAACGATTGCCGTGCTGGAGTTTTCCAAGCCTCGCATTTTTCCCTTCAAGCAAGTATATTTTTTTTATTTTCTCAACGTTCTTCCGCTGATCGGCAAAATTGTATCGAAAGATACAACGGCATATCGTTACCTTCCTGAAACGGTTTTGAAATTTCCGGATGGCGAGGAATTTGTCTCTATTTTGCGTTCAGCCGGGTTTGCTGATGTCACGTTTCAACCGTTGACATTTGGTATTGCAACGTTATACATCGGTACAAAGAAATATGGAGCGATTATTAATTTAGAAAAGTCTTGAATCTTGAACATCGAGATACAAACACAAAGAAAGAAAAAATATGAGTGAACGAATTGTAAAGGTAGGCCACAGCCCTGATCCGGATGATGCTTTCATGTTTTACGGACTGGCAAGCGGCAAAGTAAAATTGGATGGTATCACAATCAAACACATGCTGGAAGATATTCAGTCACTCAATATCCGCGCGATGAAGGCGGAATTAGAAGTGACGGCGATCTCTGCGCACGCGTTCGCATTTGTCGCTGATAAATATTGGATTATGAAAACCGGTGCAAGCATGGGCGAAGGCTACGGGCCGGTCATTGTTTCAAAAAAATATAAAACGTTGGAAGAAAAAAGATTC
>JAJYOI010000020.1 GCA_021796275.1 Bacteroidota bacterium | reverse complement strand
GACATAAACAAATGCGGTGTCGAGCTTGAACGTGAATGTACCGCTGGTGGCTGACGCGTGTCCGCTGTTCTTTACTTTAACATCATATTGAATATCGTCGCCGGGAATTTTATTCGAGGTAAGCGTCTGAACTCCGGTAACTGAAAGAACCGGCTTATGGATTGTAACATTTGCCGTATAGCTTTGCGTGTACGCTGAGTCGACAACATAGATTGAGCCGTTGCCGCTGTATTCGGAAGTAATTTTGACCAGCGGGCTATATGTTGTATTATCTTGTGCTTGGCTTCCCCGCGGAATCGTCACTGCAGCAATAATGTGCACTGAATCGTTTTCAACAACACTGAGATGGCCGCCTGCTGTAATTGCACTGTCGGAGCCATCGAAAGTGCCGATTGTACCCTTGTCTTTGTAAATATGAACCTCCCAGCCGCCGGGCGTGGAATTTGTATCGAGCCGGAAACTATCATCATAGTTGCCGACATTGTAAAAAGTGAACGCCTGATAAATAATCGTGCTGTCCACTGTGGTTGTAGTTTGGCTTGAAGGGCTTACGTTCAGCGCAATATTATATGCCACCGTTACCGAAACGCTTGCCGAAGCATTGCGATTGTTCGTTCCAGCCATATAGCTGATGCTTGCCGTGCTTGTGATTGTTGTGCCTGCACGGGTTCCGGTTGCCAAAGCATTATTCACCCCGATGAAAAGAGTCAGAGCTATTGCAATAACGAAAGCTCCAACCAGAGAAAGCCGAGAATTTGACGACATGGTCGTATCTCCTTTAGAGTTGATTTGAATCAGTGATTGAATTTGTTTCTTCTTTTTTGTCTCGATATCAAAACTATTTTTCGTTTCCATTGTAATTTCCTTTAAAAATATTTTCTCAAACGCTGTCGGATTATTGAAGAGAGAGACAGCTTCTCTCATTGTTCAATGTTAAACTTATGGTGGCCGCGTGTTCATATTTTGTTCCTTTAAATTTTGTTATCAATAAAACTCAAATTTCTTTTATCGAAATTCATGGCGGACGTGTGTTCATGGCTTTGCTCCTTTTGAATAAATTCACTTTTCATTTCTTAATTTTTAATCTCGTTTTGATCAATTGTCTTTCGGACAAAAAGATCGTGCTGCACTCCGGCAATTTCTTTGAATGTCGAACAAACTCTGTCAATGAGCGGTGTTGAACTGATTTGCACTTTTTGTGCATTTCCCATCACAAATATTTTCCCATCATGTGTTGAGAGCATTTCTTTTGCTTTTGCCAATTGGGTGAGATCAAAAGAATCTGAAACACGGAGGTAAACATGATGCGGCTGTTTGCTTGCAATCAATTGCAAAACTGATGCAAGTGATGCCGACGCGCCAAGATTCAGCACGTCGAAACCTTCGCTTTCTAAAAGCACTGCGAGGGCCTTCAATTCAATTTCATTGTTATCCCCTTCGACTGAACAGCATAAAACACGCTTGCCTATAGAACCGGGCTTGATAACAATGTCTGAAAATAAGATGATCGCACTTGATAATGCATTGTTTGCCAATTGCATTTCGGCATCAGAGATTTTCCCTGAATTGTTCAGGTCTCCGACTCGTTTAAGCGTGGGGCGAAGTACCTCGTCGAAAATAATGGGCAACGCAAGTCCGTTGCGGTACACTTCCGAAAAAAGCTTTGCAACATCACCTTGCTTTCCTTGAATGGCTGAATTGAAACACACTGACGCAAGAACATTGTATTCTTTTTTCACGATGATGCGCCGAATAACAGCCTCATCGCTCGCAAATTGCGGATATAAATTCAGCGGTGAGATGCCATAATTGAATTCCGACATAAATTGGTATAGATCTTCAGCCCGGAATTTTCTATGACCGCCCGGAGTTCGAAAGCACTTCAGCTTTCCTTCGTCCGTCCAACGCTTCACTGTCGATTTGTCAACCTGAAGCATTTGGGAAACATCCGCTGTTGTGAAAAGTATTTCAGTCATTATTAATTCTCCTTGATATTTCCTAAAAAAATTCAGTAATCTTCGTTTAAGCTGAATGAGCGTTTTGAACTTTTTGCACTAATAAGTTACATCTATATGTAATAATATGCAATAGAAACGCAAAATTATTTTATTTCTGTGATAATCCACACAAGCGTTATAATGGTGAAATAAATAAATATGCTCAATCATAGGTTACTTCGAAATTGAAACAAACCGATCCATTACTTCTCCCTTAACACCTATACTTAAAAATTTGTATTGACAAATTGACAGCAGGTTACTGTGAACCTGACTAAGATTAGTTGTCCTTCACAGGTTCTTTAGTGCCATGTTAGAAAACTAAATATTCAAATTATTATAGTTTACGCACGTGCTCCTATTTTATTGGGAGCATGACCCGCAAAAAAAGATCAAGAAGTGTGACAATAATTTGAGCGTCTACGGTTGGATAAACCATTTAAAAACAAAAAAAGCCCTGATTTCTCAAGGCTTTTTAGTACCGAGGGCCGGACTTGAACCGGCACGCTCCTTGCGGAGCTCAGGATTTTAAGTCCTGTGCGTCTACCAATTCCGCCACCCCGGCAACTTATTTCATTCAGTTAAATATCAAAGCCCATAATCATAATCCGGAATTATGGGCTACCATTTTTTGAGGCGCCGGGCGGATTCGAACCGCCGCATAAAGGTTTTGCAGACCTCTCCCTTACCACTTGGGTACGGCGCCATATGCAATATTTAAGAATACAATTTCCTCTCCACAAAAAACCCGCCGCCTGGTGGGATTTTGGGCGACGGGTAAATAAATAAGGGAAAAAAATCAGGGAATCCTAAGGTTGATCCCTGATGCCCGAAATCGCGTTTTATTTCGGGCAGAGCGGGAAACGGGACTCGAACCCGCGACATCAACCTTGGCAAGGTTGCGCTCTACCAACTGAGCTATTCCCGCAATTGCTTTGTAAATATAATCATTCATCATCCGTAAGTCAAGAAAATTAAGACTATTAGGCTGTTACCTCTTCTGGAAATCAACGGAGCGCCCACAGTTCGTGATTTTTTTGAATTTGCTTTATGTGTGAAGCGATGTGCCCCTTATAGCCTTTTAAGAAGTCTCCATTGTCAGCGTACCTTTTTCTGGATGTTGAATGATGTTGTCCGGGCAAACGTTCGATTAGATGATACGTTTTCAAACGTAACAACCTAATTAGTTCCAAAACACTATCAATATGTTGTCCCTGATAATAAAGGGAGCGCGCCCATTGCTCCTGATCGAACACCATTATTGGCTTTCCCGCTTCTGCAATTCCTTTTCGGAAGCGAATGCATCCTTTCACTTCTGCATCTACAATATGAATGATTATCTCGTGAATGCTCCATTGGCCTGGCGATGGTTTGAAATCCCATACTTCACGCGGGACACTATTCAATGCAGTAATTAATTGATCATAACCATTACCAAACGATACAAGTTTAATCCTTCGTTCACTATTCGTCATGTCGCTTGATTGTTTCTTTCAAAAAAAATATCCGAAATCGTTAAGTCAATTGTGAAGTTATTTAACTTGCCGTCGAAAATCAAATCCTGCTCGGCTGATTGACCGCGGAACATCTTAATTCATGCTTCGTCTAAAACCATAATTAAAGGAACGAAACATTTCAATAATTACTATCGGAGAAGCCATGAAAAAACAATACTACTTGCCATCGCTTTGCTGTTTGCTGGCACTTCCATTGTGCTAAATGCACAAGAAAAAAAACAATTAGAGAAAAAACCAGTGGAATCAATCAGCCGTTCTTCTCATGACGCTTGGCTTGGAGTAACCATTCGTGATCTCACCGGCGACCTAAAAGAAGAAAAGAACATCAAGACAGCAAAAGGAGCTTACGTTAACAGTGTCATTAAGAAAAGCCCTGCAGACTCTGTAGGCTTAAAGGAAGAAGACGTGATCGTCTCATTCAATGGAAAGCCAATCGAAGATGCCGACGCGCTTATTCATTCAATGGAAAAAGCAAAACCCGGAATGAAAGCCGAAATAGGCATTATTAGAGATGGAGAGAAAAAGTTTTATCACGTGGTGCTATCTTCAAAAAGGCAAAACAATGAACGAAGAACATTCGCATTTCGCGTACCGTCACCAGCATCTCCCTGTATTTCTGAATTCAATGTTCTTGGAATGAAACTTTCAACTCTCAACAAACAACTGGCAGAATATTTTGGTGCGCCCGATAAAAAGGGAGTGTTGGTAGAAGCTGTTAAAAAAGAAAGCCCTGCCGTACAATCTGGCATCAAAGCCGGTGATGTCATTACAAATATTCAAGATGAGAGAATTCAGAACGTCGCCGATGTGGATCAGGCATTGAACGAAGCGGAAACCGGAAACACAATAAGCATCAATATAATCCGGAAGGGAGAAAAAAAGATATTCAAGCTAACAATTCCCGATGATTTTCAAGGTGCACATTTCCCTTTTCCTTTTGGAAACACGCATCGATTTCCGAAATTGAAGGGATTTCATTTTGAATTCCCACAGCCAGAAGGCTTCGAAAATATGAAATTTGATATTGGAACCGAACTGAACCATGCAATGAGAGGATTACATCTCCGCTTGGAACAATTTGATAAGAGACGGCATTGGGACTCAAACGAAATCTAAGGAAAATGATCACTGCCACTGAATGCTTTCGTAGTGGCAGTCACTATTTCTTCGCAACCAGGTACCGCTTGATTTTTTGTGTTGTTGTCTTCTCAAACTCCTGATCACGAATATAGAATTTTCTCACCTGCTTATATGATGCCAGTTGATGATTGGCCTTTTGAACTTCTTCCGCGATCATCTCGTGAAGTAACTGAGGAGTTATTTCAATCTCACGAGCTTCAGAAAGTTCTATAAACGCCTCGGCATCGACAACAATTAGCGCTGCGATTACTTCGTCATGTTTCTCATCTTTTTCACCGTAGACTAATGCTTCTAGAACGAAAGGGCTTCGTAGAAGCACATCTTCAATTTCCTCCGGAAAAACATTTTTCCCATTATTCGAAATTATCACGTTCTTTTTACGGCCGTTGATATGCAGGAACCCGTCGCTGTCTATCGAACCAAGATCTCCGGTTTTAAACCAACCTTCTGAAAATACCTCTCGTGTTGCGTGTTCATTCTTATAATAACCCAGCATAACATTCGGCCCCTTCGCAAAAATCTCGCCTATTCCATCGCTATCAGGAGAATCAATGATTAACTCAACGCCCGGTAAAGGTAATCCGGCAGCATCATCTTTGAAATTATCTAAGCGGTTGAGAGTTAAAATTGGCGAAGTTTCGGTCAGCCCATATCCCTGTACAAAGGCGAAACCAAATTCTCGCAGCCCTTTCGCCACTAATGGGTCGGGTGCCGCTCCGCCGGCAATAAAACAGCGGACAGAGCCTCCAAAGCGATTGTGAATCTCTCTGAACACTGCCCGTTTTGCATTTTTCCAGCCAAGTTTCTCAAGTAATGTCGTTGTTCTTATCAGGGGTTGAATAAGTGCGGAAGTAACTTTTTTTTCTTTAATAGTCTTATAAATCCGTTTAAACATTTTTTCGTAAAGCAATGGAACTCCTAAAATTATTGTCGCATGTACTTCTTGTAAGTCTTCTACAATAGTCTTGAGTGAACGGGCATAATGAACAGAAGCACCTGCAAAAAGCGGGCACAACATCCCGCAAGTACATTCATACGTGTGATGCATTGGCAATACGGAAAGAAAGCGGTCACTCGGATAAATGAAAAACATTTGAACCATGCTCATCAAATTTGATGCAAGATTTTTTTGGCTTAGCATAACTGCTTTCGCGCGGCCTAATGACCCGGAAGTAAAAATGATTTCTGAAACGTCGTCATTGTTTATGGACGGTAACATCTGAGCATCGAATCGCTCACTGGTTCCGATCAACTCTGACATTGAAGAGAAATTATTTCTCTTCGCAGGTGAATCCATATTAATATACAGTCGGAGTTTTTTCAACGACGACTGATGTTCAAGCATCATCTGCTCGAATGCGTCTGTAAAAATAATCGCTTCAGCTTCTGATTCGTGGATGATATTAAGAATCTCATTGACGGTGAGATTGCGATCAATCGGTACTATCACATAATTAAAACACATTGCCGTTAAATAAGCCAATGCCCATTGAACACGATTATCCCCTATTACAGCTATATGAGAGCGTTCTTTCAGCCCTAAATTCTTCAACGCCGAACCTAAAGCGAGGATGTTCTTCAAAAGCGAATTGTACGTGACATTTTGCATCGGTGTTTTTTTCAAATCCACCAGCGCAATCTTTTCAGCGTACTTCTGGGAAGATTCAATAATCATTTGCTGAATAGAACGTATTTGTGGTACGTTAAAGAGAGATGATGTGTTTTTCATGGGAGAAGTAAGCGAGGTTAGTAATATTTATGAGTGCTGGACCGAACAAAGCTGGTATGTAAAATTTGAGAGATAACGCAAGCATAGGATCTTGCTACCATAAAATAAGAAAGGCGCTGATCTGTGCAGACTCATTTTGAATATACAAATTCGTTAATTAAAATGATAGAAAGTTCAATTGAACATTTTGGGCTTTCAAAGAACAAGCATTTTTTGTATAATGACATATGCCTCTGTTATCAAAAAGCAAATTCCAAAGTCAAACAAGCGGTGTCGCACTGCCACTTATTGCAATGGGCATTGGAATTAATCTTGTGATGGGCGAAATTACTTCGATTGCACATATTCCGTTGTACCTCGATTCAGTCGGAACAATTTTTATTGCCGCAAGTTGCGGAATATATGCCGGAATCGTTTGTGGAATTATATCCAACTTTGTTGCGGGAATGATTTTCAACCCGACAATGATTTTCTTTGCTCCTGTTTCCGTCGTCATTGGGATTTTCAGCGGCTTCGTAGCAGTCCGCGGAGGATTTCGTAAACCCATCATCGCGGCACCATTAGGAATTGTACAGGGTGTTATTTCGGCTCTTGTTTCAGCTCCGATCGCGGCGTTTGTTTTCGGAGGTATTACACTCGGCGGAACGGATTTCTTAGTAATCTATTTCCGTTCGATCGGAAAGAATATCCTTGACAGTGTTCTCTATCAAGGATTAGCGGCAGATCCGGTGGATAAATGTGTTTCTTATATTCTTGTGGCAGTGATGCTGAAACGATTACCATTATCGCTGCGAGTGCGATTACCACAATATGCGGGTGATATGCGTGAGAGTTAAATTTCATCCGATTGTATTTATCACTCTCCTGCTCTTCACATTTGCGGCAACTGTAGCTGGCGGATTAATTCTTCAATTGTCTCTTGTGGTAGTTTTTCTTTCTTTCTCTGCTTTCATAAAACGACGACGAGCGTTCTGGAAAAAGATGCTCACGTTCGGCATACCTCTCGCTCTTGTACTCGTTATTCTCAATGATTTTATCTTAACGTCAATAAAGCCAGAGTACATGGAACAAGGCGTTCACTATGCCTTGAGGTTTTTAACGTTATTGACGTGTCTTCTTACAATTGTGCATGTCACAACGCCGACACAGTTTGCTCTGGGACTACGCTCATTGAAACTGCCGCACCGTTTAAACCACATTTTTCTCCTTTCATTTGAAGTGTTCGATTCTTTTAGAACCATCGCTCAAAACGTATCAACCGCGCAGCAATTGCGCGGCTTTCGCATCCGAAAAAATATTTTCAGCCGCACGAAAAATTTATTCCCGCTCTTTTTTCCTGTCGTATTCAGCGCGTTGTCAATGAGCCTTGACAGAGGCATTGCATTCGACCTCAAGGGAATTGAATCACCAGTCTCAAAAACATATCTGTTGGAATGGAAACCTACGGCATTAGATAAATTCTTGTCGGCTTTTCTTCTTGTGCTTTCGTTTCTGGTAATAGTATTTTGATAGAATATGTCCTGTTCACCAACATTGATGCTCGAACATTTTTCCTTTCAATATCCCTTTACGCATAACCCTGCGCTCAACGACATTTCGTTCAGGCTTCTGCCCGGCAAAACATTGGGAATCATTGGGCCTTCTGCTTCAGGCAAAACCTCTCTACTTTATGCCATCGCCGGGATTCTTCAAAAACATTTCCCGGCAGGCATTACGTCAGGAACAATTGCTCGTGACGGGACACAACCTGTTGTGAATCCATCAGAAATCGGGTTCGTGTTTCAAGATCCATACATGCAACTTTCGGGTGTAACAGAAACAGTTGAAACAGAAATTGCTTTTTCGCTCGAGCAGCTTGCTATACCGCAGCATATCATCCGCGCACGAATAGACGAACAGATTTCTCAGTTTCAGCTTGGCCATTTAGCATTACGCCACCCGCGATCGCTTTCTGGCGGCGAGACACGATTGCTCGCTCTTGCGTGTGAAACAGCGAAACACCCGCGTTGGCTTCTTCTCGATCAGCCAACCGAGTCGCTTCATTCGGAAGGTATACGTTTTTTGACTACGCTGTTAAATGCACTTAAGTTGACAACAAACATTATTATGGTTGATCACCGGCTTGAAGTGATCGCCGCCGTATGCGGCCGTGTGCTCTTTCTGCACCACGGAGAACAGCAATTCTTCGGAACTCCACCCGAACTTTTTACTTCAGCCATTGATACGAACGAGCTTGATATTCCATTATGGATCGATGCACAACGACAATTGACCGGGCGTGCAGAAACATTATTATACCGAAAATCCCTTCGCATGTTACAACAATGGCATTGATACAATTTACAAACGTAAGTTTTTCATATCTCCGCAACGTACCAGTGCTTCATCACATCTCATTTTCCATTGAGAAAACAGAACGAGTAATGCTCGTCGGAACAATAGGCGCGGGAAAATCGACGATGCTGAAATTAGCTGTTGGACTACTTTCTCCGGACAATGGAACAGTAATAGTTGATGGGATTAATCCTTCAAGAAATCCGCTTCATGAAATCGCACGCCGCATTGGTGTTGCATTGCAAAACCCCTCAGACCAGATTTTTTCGATAACAGTTCGGGAAGAAATAATCTACGGCTTGCACAATTTAGGGGTGCAGGAAACATCACACACGTTACATCGCATTGCCGATTTATTTCACCTGACTGATGTACTTGACAAGCATCCGTATGATCTTCATCCTGCTCAACGAAGACTATTAGCGCTTGCGTCAACGATCGCCATGAATACACCGTTTTGCATCTTTGACGAACCTACAAGCGGAGTAAGCAAACCGGAAAGAAAACTCATTAGCGCTGCACTCGATCAACAAACAACCGCAGGCAAAGGATACCTCCTCATAACGCACGACCTTGCCTTCGGAATGGAACAATGCGACAGAATACTAGTTCTCAACAAGGGAATTATTGCCGTTGATGAAGCAGTGCCTGATTTCCTTCGACGGCCAGACGCGCAAGGCATTTTAAAAGCCAACGGAATGCAGATGCCGATCGTGCCGCGCATGTCAGCAACTCTTGCTCAAGAAAATATCGCGGTTCTTCTTCCAGATTTCTTATCACAACTTCCCGGCAAACACAATGAAAATACTTTGTGATGCACTTTCTCCGAAAGATGCTGCTTCCTTGCTCGTCAACGCGATTATTCCACCACCGATTGCGTTTGTCACTTCACTCGATTTAGAATTCACACAGCATTTTATTTTACAAACGCGCTTGTTTGTACTACGTAAGTTATTCAACGGGAAGAAAACGGTGGGTCAATTGCCTGTGGAGAGACGGAAAATGACAATGCGATCATTGTCGGTGTCGCAAACATACAGATCGCCCAACGCAATAGCTACGCCCTGTGGATGATTCAACCCCGTGAATGACGACCGCGCGCCAAACGATTCGCTCTTGAAAAATCCTTTGCTGTTAAACTTTACAACGCTGTCTTGTTGAGCGTCAACAATAAAAATATCCGAACGAAACGGATCGATGGCAACTCCTTTAGCGTCACGAAACCTATTCGGTTTTACAAAATCAATATTTTGACCGGCAACCGACGGATCAAATCGCGGAAGCCATCCTTCGAAATCGACTGTCTTTGAATACACCATCCAGACCGCAGAATATTGCACGCCGTCAGATTTTTGTGTCAGCACAAAATCAGAACGGCCGGGAAATATTGCAATGCTCGTGGGATGATTGACTGACGTAATGGAATTCCCAACGCCGGATTGTAAATCGCCCAAAGGAGTAATGAATGAATCTTTCCGGGCGGTTTCATTTTCATGGACATACCGAAAACGCAGCACACGTGCATCCGGATCAACCGGACTGCTATTGTCGGGTCCGTCTCGCACAACGAGATATTCATCGTTAGGAAGAATTCCCACGCCGACAAATCTGCGTTGAGGATGTCCAGGTTCCTTCCAGATTGTATCAACTTCTGCAAGATTAAGATGTCCTGACGCCTGCTCCACTTTGACACGAAGGACAACACCAATTGTATCCTGTGATGTCTGATCAATTGTTTCTGCACCGACGATGAGATCGAGGCGCGGATCTTGTGCAGCTGTGAGCGGATGTAAGACATTGCTCAGCTCGCTCAACTCATCTCCGGCTTGATTCAACATGACGATACGATTATTCTGCGTGTCCATCACGTAAAATAATTGGTCTCTGCCGTACAAAATCCCTTGAGGCTTATTGAAACCTGTCCACACTCCTTTTTGAATGTAGGTAGTATCGCCGGAAGAATTATTATCTTTTGCTTGCGGCAATGCACTGATATCATACGGTTTTTGACAACCGATAATAACAAGCGCAAAAATAAAAGAAAGTAAGAAAAAAGATTTCATTGCAATTCAGTACGTGATTGCGACAGTGATTCGATGAACAACGCCAAGATCGTTGAAGTTCGCAAAGGCATAATCAAGCGACGCATCGGTAATTCCCAAGGGAACAAACACACCGACGCCGGCAGTATAATCTTCTGCAGTCGAAGACGCTCTACCAAACAACGATTCGCCGATTGTCCGTTTCACACCCAAGCGAAGAAAGAACGTTCTGTCAAATTCATACTCGGCGCCGAAACGTATATTCTCGGCATTATCATTCGGATGATTGAGCTGCACCGATGCCGTCAGGCGATTATGTTCATCTTGCCATGGTTCGAAAGCATAGCCAAGCCGAAACATTGTCGGCGGGGAAAATGATTGAAAGCTGTTCACCGTTGTACCGTCTGAACGCGTGACAGTTCCGGTGGGATGAACATTTGCACCGAAGTTTGATACAACTACGGCGAACCGCGAAGAACCAAGTCCCATATAATAAAACGTTCCGAGATCAATCAGTATACCGTCCATGTGAAGAACATCAATAGTCTCGCGCACATAACGGACTGTTGCGCCAAAACTAAATTGATCTGTCATTTTTCGTGAATATGTTCCGGCCACAGCAAGGTCGCTGTATGAAAAATAATCGCCGGTTCCCGTCGGCTGGGTTTCTGTTGTCACTTTCATATCGTCAGTGTGAAGCGAAGTAATCGCAAGTCCGATGGCGTCATTGCCCGAAAGAAAATAACTTGCGCCGAAAAATTCATGCTTCAAACCGACAAGCCACTCTGTATGAGAGAAGACTGCCTGCCCTTGATATGGAGGTCCATACGTATCCGCTTGCCCTGACGATAAAATACGCATGACGTATGCTTTCTTTGTTGAATCATATTCGCTCTGTTCGGTGTGTGCCATTGCTGCATCACGAACAATCGAAGAATTTGATTCTGAGTTCACTAACGCTGCCGGATTCCAAAACAACGCCGACACATCATTCACCACCGCAACGTACGCTTCTCCCATCGAAGAGCCGCGCGCATCGGCGCCGATTTTCAAAAATTGAAATGCTGAAATACCGGAACGCTGCCCGCCAAGATTCGGCACGAGCTGAGCCGATGAAGAAGGAACAATAAGCAATGAACAATAACCAACGAACAACAGCCGCTTCATAAAAAGCGGTATGCCGATTGACGATTGCCGAATTCCGGATGTTGAACGGTGGTTGTGCACTGTTAATTTTTCATTGGCGGTTAGTAATTGAAAATTGAGCCTCATCAGAATCTCAATGCCATTCCAACCTTTGCAGTCCGCGGAGTAAGATAGCGCGCCGGGTTATAAGGGAACGGCGAGATTGTACCTTGAAGCTGCGGATAACGCGGATCGTTATACGATGATGGGACATTATCGCCGTACTCATAGGCGCGCCCGGTTACAGGATTGATGATCTGGGAATTTTGGTTGTTCAAAAGATTTTCAACTTCAACGCTGAGCGTCAACTTAACGCCGCCGAAATCAATATACTTTTCGAAATTCAAATTGACGTAGAACCAATTTTGCCCAACCGCGTCGTTTGTACTGTTGTAATCGGTACTATATTGCGGCCTGCCGTCAATATCATTGCCGGCAAAAAGCTGCGGCGTGTACCGTTTGCCCGATTCAAAGAACACACGGGCGAAAAGATTGTAATCATCTAAGACACCGGGAGCAAATCCAAATATCGGTTCGTTCTTCGGAATATTGAAATTGAAATTTAACGATGCCTGAAACGGCCGGTCCCATGGGACATAATCTTCTTTAATCGTGGTTTCAATTCCATTCGTCACCAGATTGTACAGCGCTTCATTGGCGGCTGAACTCTTTCCTGTCGCGATTGAATACGAACCGGATACTGTCCCGCGGAAATTCCGCCCGATGCGTTTGTTATACTCAACTTCGATTCCGCGTGTCCGGGCATAATCCGAATTGACATACGTTGTGTATGTGCCGCTCGCAAAACGTGCGTTCGTCGCACGGACAGTGCGCGCCGTGATGTAATCAAAAATATCTTTATAATACGCCGTTATCGTCAGCACATCATCCTCGGTAATCTGATTCCGAAGACCAAGTTCGTACGCCACTGTTGTTTCAGGATTGAGATTCGGATTTCCGATTGTCTGCACTGTGGATTGAGCGCTGCTTGCCGTCAGCTTTGAATACACGTACGTCGGCTGCGGAAGTTTGGAAAAATGTCCGTATGAGAAAAAGAGAGTTTGATTGTCTGAAACGGGATGCGATATTCCTAATCGCGGACTGAGTCTTCCTTTCCACCGGCGCCCAAAAAGCGAATACGTTTCCTGATTATAGTGTGTGCGAATATCATCTGATGCGAGAGGCACATCGGGATTGTTGATCGCATCATCAACAAATTTTCCGGGGAACCAATAATCGAAGCGCAATCCGAAATTCAACACCATGCCGCTGATCGTGATATTATCCTGCGCATACAACGCGCCCGACGCCGGACTAACGCGATATATGTCGTTGTTCAAACCTAACGGCTTGATCCATGGGTCGGTAATATCAATCATCTGTAAAGTCTGAAAATGAGATTCTACCCCGGTTTTGAATTTATTTCTGTCAGTAAAAAAGTTTGTAAAATCAAACTTGAAGCCGATATCGTCAATAAAATGATCGCGCCACTCAAACGGTCCTCCGGTATCATAAAAACCATCGCCCGGAATGACACCTACCGTATCTTTCCCGCGATTATAATATTCTATCGGAAACGTGACGATATCCTTCGGCTCATTATACTGCGTATAATCTTTGCCATTTGCATCTCCGCGCACATGCGCTGTATAGCGGCTCAAGTGAATTTCGTAAAAAGATTTCGGGCTAATTGTATGGGTCCACGCAACTGTCTGCTGGATGTTAATTTGGGTGAATGTGTTGGCGCTGTCTAAAATATTCATGAATTGGTATTGAAATCCGGGCGACGGCTCTTGGTACTCAAGTGCCGTTTGAATCGTCGCCGAGTTCTGATCAATCACAACTGACTCATTGTAGGAGTACGCAAGCTTTTCTGTCGCCGACGGTTTCCATGTCAGTTTGCCGGTCCATGAATAATTGTTGGCAAGGCGCGGCGTAAATCTGCCGCCATAAAATATAGAAGAAACAAGCGCGTGCGGTGCGACCGATGTGTACCCAACAGGTTTGCCGTTGTTGCCGATAACCTGAACCCATCGCGTGTAGCCGTCGGTAACATTTCCGCCGAAGGTGGCAAAGAAACTAAGACTGCCCGGAAGAACCGCATCGGCAAACGGTATGGGACCGCTCAAATTCGCTTCAAAGATATCCGTATTGAAATTTGCCAGCGAATTTCCCCACACCTTGTCGGTCTTGTAGGAAACACCGCCATTGTACGAAGTCGAGCCTTCTTTTGTTGTAATGCTTACGATGCCTGACGTTGCCTGACCGTATTCCGCGTTGTAACCGCCCGTGATGACCTCAATCTGTTGAATTGCGTCCGGACTGACCTGAAGACCGAAACCTGTTCCTCCAAGAATATCCTGCACGGGAACGCCATCAACAAGGTACGCATTCTCGTAGCCGCGGCTTCCGCGAATGTGAATTTCATTGTCGCTTTGTACAACGCCGGTTTGAAGTCCGACAACATCTTGAACGGTCTGTACCGCCGCCACTTTGATATCTTGCCCGCTCACTGTTCGCGAGCTTGACGTTTGTTCGATATCAAACAGCGGCTTCTCTCCGATAATGACAACCTCTTTCCCAAGTGTCAACGAGGTTTCTTCGAGCTTCACATTGATCTCGGTAGTTTTTCCGGCTTCCACCTTGACTCCGGTATATTCCGTCGCTTTATAACCGAGCAAAGTAATTGCAAGATTGTACACTCCCGGATTTATTTTTTCTATCTTGTAATTTCCATCGAAGTCGCTTGCTGCGCCGTAGTATGTCCCCTTTGCAATGATGTTAACACTGGGAAGTCCTTCACCGGTTTTCGAATCGGTAATTCTTCCTTTGATCGTTCCCGTCGTGAGCGCCTGTTGCGCGGTTTGCGAAAATGTTACCATCGAGTACACTGCGCACAGAATGCTCAGGAATAAAAATCGAAGCGATATTGTATTCTTCACTCTCATTGAAATCCAAACTCATTAACAATGACTTTGTGAAAAAAGGCTTTCAGTGCCGTATGATCGTTATTGAGATAATGAACCGGCAGCGCAAACAAAACAAACGTCTTGGCGTTGTCAATGAGTGCGATGGTAGGTCTCCCAAGATATCTGCCTGTTGACGATGAATCCAGCCTGTAGATATACTGCGCGTCCGATCGCTTGTAAATTTGGCGCCAATTAAAAAAGAATTGAGCACCTGAGCTTGGCGGCGGTCCAAACGTCAGTACCGGATACCCGCTCGTGGTATCGTACGGCAAAACTTTTGTATAGACAGGAATACGGCTGTCTGCATAGGTGGGATTCGACGGAGTGGAAGTCGGGTCTGACGAAACACTGTCAATAGGAGCGAAGTCATTCAATGCCTGCACATCCGGAAAAGAGATGTTGAATGGGAACGTTGTCGAAAAAATCGCTTTGCCTCCCTGCTGAAGATAATAGAACAATCCGATGCGCGCCGGAGTGTAGCTCGGATAAAGATCGCTGAACCAGTACACAAATTTGTACAGTTGAAGCGTCATGATGAATGCCGGATTCAGGTTCGCAGGAACTAGCTTACCATACGTTTGAAAAAGTGATTGCGTTTGTTTGCTGCCCGCAGTCAATCCGTAGCCGACATCAAGCACGTCGAAATTGCCGACTACGCCTCCCATTTCTGTAAAAAGGCTTTCGTATGGATTTAAGGCGCTGGTATCGGCGTGGCCTACTCCGCCTGTGTAAGAATTGTAATCTGCGATGAGCAGCGTTTGCCCTTTCGGTTTTTTGACAAACCATGTTTTCGAACTTGTCGTAGGCATGCGTGCCGGCTTGCTGTACTCTCCTGCAAGATCCTTCGCCTGAAGATAAAGCGCATTGCTATTGTTCAAACGCAATCCTGAAATCGCGCCCCGCCATTGCAAATTCGGATATGTACCGGTGTACACATTCGCACTCACCGTGTCGGTGGTTGTCTGATCGCTCACTGAACGCGGCACAGCGAGCGTAACAAATTTCGGCGAACCGGTAATAGTACACCAACTCGAAGGTGAGCTTGTATCGTTGAGCGCAATACGATAACCTGTAATTGTATTATCGCCGTCAAGATCATGACCAACCCATGAAAATGTCGCAACAGTGAACGTCGTATCCGGCTGCTGAATCACAGATGAATCTACAGGATTCGCCGCAAACTGTACAGTCGGCGGTGTGTTGCGAATCGGAAAAAGAAGTATCGCGCCTTTCGGGTCGGCGGCGGATTGAATGTCCTTCAAAGCAATATCATTGCCGTCGTACACACCATTTGTGTCAATATCCCAATATGGCTCCGGCAGCATTCTGATGATCGCGCCGACCGGCAGCAACGATGCAGATTTGAACGTGTTATCAACTGCGCGTACGATAACCGTAAAGCTGTCACGAATTGCACGAAGCGGCAACGCAATTGATGAATCGCCTTTGGTTACCCACGTGTAGGTCAGCGTGTCTGGCGAAGGAAGCTGCGTAGGTGCAGGTTTAAAATTCCCTACGGCTAAAAGATAGCCGACAACGCGTCCGTCAGGATCTTCGCCGTACCAATAAAAATGCTGGCGCGAAATCGTTTCATGCAAATCCGATTCCGGCGTAAGCCACAATCTCGTTTGCGGCAGCGCATTCGATTTTGGCTGATTGGTAAATTCTTTCGAGCAACTGCCGAAAAGAAGGACTGTAATAAAAAATATTCCGAGACGGTAATAGAAAATTTTCATGCAAAAAAATTGAAGAATAACTCCGCTATTTAGCAGGTCGTTGAAAAAGTCAGTAAAAACAGTAGGTCAGACATTCTTGTCTGACAGAATCATTTATGTTGTTCCAAATTTGACAGGCAAGAATGCCCGTCCTACCTTCAAAAATTGTTTTTCAACAGCCTGTTAGAAGATGTAGGACACCTCAAAGGTGTCCTACATCTAATTTCTTTTTACTTTAATAACAGCAACTTCTTCGTTTGCACAAACGTCCCTGCGCTTATTCGATAGAAGTACACACCGCTCGACAACTTCGAGCCGTTAAATTGTACAGAATATGTTCCTACCGTTTGATTCGTGTTCACCAGCGTTGCCACTTCCTGCCCGATAAGATTGTACACTTTCAACGTTACCTTCGACTCTGCAGGAATGCTGTACCGAATGGTAGTTGTCGGATTAAATGGATTCGGGTAATTCTGATCAAGCGTGAAGCGTTTCGGTAATTCAGAATTTTCCCGGCGCACCGATGTAAGATCAACATTAACAAAATCGGCATTTGTGCGCGGTTCAAGTTTATAACGGCTGTTAGTGAAATAAATAATGCCGATAAGCTTGCCGATCTTATTGTTCACCTGAAGAAGTGTATAGACCGATTTATCAGCAGAAGTATCTGTGGTGAACGTATTTCGGCCGTCATTATGAACAAACATCTCTACGTTACTATTATCCTCCACAGAAAAATCAGGCTGTTGATACACAGGCGCAACATTCGTGATCGTTACCGAATCAAATTCTACTAACATGCTTTCATACGGCTCAGCCGCAAGATTGCCGTTACTTGCCGCCCCGCCAAACACCGATGTCCTCAACTTGATAGGAGTCGGAAGCGGATTGCCGTGAGAAACAACGCGGGCTGAGGTTACCGATTCCAACCGAGTGACATCGAAATTCTCTGCAATTGTTCCTGTGACAACCACGCTGTCGCCATTCACAAGCTTAGTTAAGAGCGAATCGGGCCCAACAACCCACAATCCGCTGAACTTCTGTGTTCCGCTTTGAATATAATACGCGTTGGAACCATCGCTGCTTCGCGGCGTTAAGAGCAAGCTTGATGTATCTGCCGTAACAATTCCACCGACAGAATCCACTGCACCGACGTACGGGCTTCGGCCATTACTGTACGGTGTTGTTTGAATATCCTGAATGGTAAGCAGCGGCTGTGCGGTGCGGTCGAGAACTTTGTAAAAGAAAAAGCCGCTCAAACTGTCAAACTGTGTAAGCCCGCCGGCGTTTGCAAGAAGTGTGGTAAGTGAATCTTTGTCTCTTACTTTTACAAAATACCGGACAGTGCTTCCCACAGATTGGGCCGGAATATTTCCTTGGTAGAGTGAATCTACTGACGGTTGCGTTGCTTTCATTCCTATCTTCTGCCATGCACCATTGTTCACGCTGTAATACAACTGAACAGTGTCAATGTCGTATGTTGTTGCAAACGGACTTGATTGCTTAAATGCTTTCACTGTAACGAGCGGCGTACTGTCTTTTGCGACAACGACAGGATACCGGCGCTGCGTAGAAATTCCTGGACCGGTCTTTCCGTACACAACATCTCCCGGAAAGATTGGGCAAATACGGTAGCCGCGCTTCGATTCTCCACCGGATGATGTGGAGATGTAACCGCGAATTGTATCAATTCTTGTCCCTAACGGCGGCACGTGATACGTCGTATCGAATAGATTTCCAACTCTGTCAACAGATGTTGTGTCCAAAGTAAAATGATACGACCAATCATAATCAGAAAGATGATTCCCTTGATCATCTACGAATTCAAACGTACCTCTCGAGGTATTGACATTTCCAGTCACAGAGACATCCGTGAAAAAGACTTCCTTCCCTTCCCACTGCTCACCAGTTGAAAACTTGATACCGCTTCCATCATTTTGGCCCACGTTAAATTCTGTAATGCTTAAATGCACAGGAGCTGGAAGAGGATTGCCTGACGAAATCCATTGTATTTGCTGATCAGGAAGCGGGGCGAATTGAGTAAGACTGTTCATTTGCCCTATTGGAAATTCCTGGATTTGACCCGTCATCTGTATAATGTCACCCTGCTGCACATTGAAGAATTGTGCCGCCTCGGCACTCGCCCCATTGTCATCAGCATAGCTTACAGGCCAGCGAACGAGAATACCGCTCCACGGCTGTGAACCAAGCGCGCCCGTATCAACAACATCCATTGTAATGCCGTGGTTAGTATAAGTAATGACACTTGGCGGAACTGTGACCAAAGCAGTAATGGTTACGGTGTCATTCATATACGGGGAAGACTGTAACTTCCATTGCGACGTATTAGCATAGCCAAGCGAATCGCACGTATGCAATGCTTGGGGCGAAACGTACTGAATGTCGTGAATCGTTACCACGGGTTGCGCCGTAGCGTTCACCAAACCAGCAACAAGAAGCGCGAAGAACAATAGCAGTTTCCCTAAGGGATTTGCAATTTTCATTCTCTTCTCTCCTTCCTTCCTAAAAGTTATTAAAAAGGTACTAACCAAAAATTAATTTTTATTTCACACGAAATTTTTTCTATCGCTCACTTTTGAGGTATGTCATTCCAATGTTTCCGGAACAAATTGATTTTGGGATTCTTCGCTTCGCTCAGAATGACTGATGAAAAATTCCTTTTAAGGAACGACGCTTTAATTTATTTCACAATTACAAACTTGCCTCGTTTCACATCGCCGTTCGAAAGATCTTTCACTGTGAACAAATACAAACCGGTCGCAATCGCCTGATCATATTTTGAAATCAGGTCCCACGCATGTTCGCCGCCGGCAAAATGCGCCGGAACACCGATTCCTGAAAAATCGTCAAACCATTTAATGCCCGAGCCGTCGTACGTCGAAGCATCGTGCGTGAATTCGGCGACCAGATCGCCGGTCATGGTATAAATTTTCACCTCGGCATGAGCGGGTAAATTATAAAAATAAATTTTTCGGGAACGCTCACCGGGTTTATCCCACACCGCGCCCGCGTAATATGGATTCGGGTACACTCCGATTTCTGCATTCTTGTCTGACGTTGCGGGAGTTCCGGGGATAACGCGCACAATGACCTTCGCACATTCGAGACTCGCAAGACCGTTTGCCGAATCTCCCTGGTCATACGCCGAAACCCCGTATAAATATTGCCATCCATTGAGGCTTGTGATGTTATCATTCTTTGGCGGGAACCGGTACCAATATTGCACCGTATCGCCGGGAAATGTTTTCGGGGAATCAAGTTTAACAGCGGCAAATCCTGTGTTGTAACCGATATTGTCGTCAGCCCTGTCAAAGTCGCCGACAAGCTGCATTGAAAAAACAAAATTTGACGGATCCTGAATATCTGCGCCAGCCGCCGACCGATAAACTCTGTACCCTTCAAAGTCGTACTTCCGGCTGATCGGATCGAAGCTTTCTTCCGCTTGTGTGCGGTCCCAATAAATTATCGCTTGCTGATTTTCCACTTCAGCACGTACGCGGGGCTGCCGCGGTGGCTGCGGCAGCGTGTAGCGCGTCAGTTTTCCATCGCCGTTAATATCCTCGCCCGGATCAAGCTTGTTATTCCCGTTAAGGTCCTCGCCGTCGTATGCTTGTTGTGCCCACGTTGAATTTGTGTAAAGCGTTTTGCGAAGCGCCGGATTTTTGTAGTCATCGCTTGAGAAACCAGTGCCTGCTTTCTTCGCACAGACAACAGCAAAAACAACGTTCACACTATCTCCCGGCGCCAGCGAAGGAAACGGTCCGGCAGAAAGCAGATCGGTGGTATTAGACGGTGCAATGCCCAAGGTTGCACCATCGGACGCATACACTGTGTTCGGTCTGTTAAGCGCTTCAATATTCGGCTTTGGCATGGAACGTGACAAGCGCTGATATTTGCCGTGATACCAATTGGCAGGATCATTGTCTCCATCCGGAGAAAAATACACATCCTGACCGTTGCCCCGGTAGATCCACGCATTGTAATATGTATCCTGACGAAGGTCGCCCAACGAATCAAGTGGAACGTTGATAAAATTGCCGAGAGAATCACGCTTCAACGGAAACGGATCAGCTCCTAACACTTTGACTCCATAGTAACTGTTTGCCGATGGCCCGTACGGCGATCCGTCCCAATCGAATGTGTACCCCAGCCGCAGACTGTCAATGTATCCTTTTGCTTTTCTATTGTAGAATAGGAAGCCGCTGGGCCTGCCGGAAAGATTTGTATTACGAACAACCGCGTCATTCCACAACCCGACATACATGCCGTCAATTGTATCATTACCGGCATTCGTGATTGTGTAATTGAGAATCACAAAAAAATCTGCAAAAGGAAAATTCCACGCATACGATTCCAAATGAATATTAATATTCAGCGGAATGTGTGCCCTGATTGAATCTCCCGTGTCCGGAACACGGGTATAACGATCGGTAAAATCCATCACCAAATCCTGATGGCTCACGGCGCCGACATTGAAATACTGATCGCCCGGCAATGACGAACGCTGAAGGATTTGCGAACCGGGATCGTTGGTAATTTCTGCGTCAGTGATCAAGCCGCCTTGCGTGTTTTCCAAATCCGACCAGGCTGTCGAAACAGCGGTAATGCCGTCCCTAAACGGGTCTTTGTTGTTGCGAAGAACACCGCCGACCCATAATCCGCCGATAGCGAGATGTTCAATGCGCGAACCTTTTGGGTACTCGCACGACGGCTGCGTGGGCCACGAAAGGAAATTACTGCCAATCGTTCCGTAATTCGTTATCGTCAAACCGATATTGCCAATGCTCGTGAACTTGGTACCGTCATCATCTGCAATTTTACGAAGCATGGGCGAAGCGTTGGGATTTTGAGCAAAAGAAGTTGCGCCCAAAGCAAAGGTCAAAGCAATGAGGAGTAAGAGAAACGTCCGAGAGTGTGTTGTATGATTGAAAGTGTACTGCAACAGAGGTAAAGCTTAATGAATACAATGTTGGACTACGTGTGATCAACTAACCGATGCCCTGAAAATCACGGAAGGAATATACAACTACTTCATCGAACAAGCAAGAGAAATTCTATGAGCAAATTGTTATGAGAAAAAGATGAACCCGTCAGCGGTAAATAACAAGTTTATCTCCCGGACGAATGTCTTCAGCAATATCATTCCACTTTTGAATGTCATCCACGGAAACACCCAGCTTTTTAGAAATCATCCAAAGGCTGTCGCCATTGCGCACACGATAATAACTGGTCTTATTGGCGGTTGTCTGTACGCGGAGTTTTTTGCCTGCAACAATCTTTGAAGATTTCAACTTGTTCCATCTTTTGAGATCGGAAATTGCCACATTATACAATCCGGCAATTCCTTCGAGCGTTTCACCTCTTTGCACAGTGTGTGTTGTTGCCTGACTCTTTTGAGCTTTACCGGATAATCCAATAGATTTTTTCTTTACAGGTGCCGGCGGGTCACTTTCTACCGATTGAAAATCCATTTGAGACCGATTATCGGACGCCACATAAATTTCTAATGTTTGACCGGCGAGAATCCTGCTTTTGCGCAGCTTGTTCCACGTCTTCAAATCAGCAATGGCAACATTGTAGTCATTAGCAATCTTTTCAAGTGACTCACCGCGGCGGACTTTGTGCTGAACCCAATGGTCGCTCTCGTCAGGAGCGTCATTTTCATTGGCAGCAATTTGAGGATGAGAAACCGCCTTTACACTTTTCTGTTTTGCATCAAATGACAGCGCTGCAATGTTTTTGTAATAGTCCAGTTTCTCAGAAGGCACCCACACCACAAGTGATCGTCCTGACTGCAAAAAACGTCCGTAAGGCAAATTATTCCAATTGCGCAAATCGCTTGCACGGCAGCCGAACCATTCGGCAATGTGGCCGAGGGTATCGCCTCGCTTCACTTTATAGAATACTTTGCCGCGCCCGGCAGGTTGATATTCCCGTGCATGATGGCGAAAACGAGCAACCGGCCTAACCTCTTTAACTTCCTGAGCTTCTTGTTGTTCAGGTTGAACTTCGGCGCTCGCGAAAGTTGCAGAAGCTGGTATCAACAATACCTGTCCAACATGAAGACGAGAGCGTCCTCTGAGATGATTGACTTCCATAATCATTGAAGTCAGCACTCCGTACTTCCGCGCGATCTTGTAGAGTGTTTCGCCGCGGCGCACGCGATGCTCTGCATAATTCATCTTCTTGTCATCCGGAACCTTGGCATAATTCTCAGCAAAGATATCGGCCTTTCCTTCCGGAACACGCAGCTTGTAATTCTTAGCATTTGGCGGCGTGCACCATTGAATCAACTCCGGATTCAATTTCCGCATTTCATCAACATTTGTGTCGGCACATTTCGCAAGTACAGAAAGGTCAACGCAATCATTTACAGTAACATCATCCCATTTCAGCGTATCAGCTTTTTCAACATTATCGAACCCGTACAATTCAGGATGCATTGCCATCAACGCAACGGCAATATACTGCGGAACGTAATTCCGCGTTTCACGAGGCAGGTACCGGCGCATTGCCCAAAAGTCCGTTGTTCCGCTCCGGCGGATCGCTCTCCGAATTCTGCCTACACCGGAATTATATGCAGCGATTGCCAAATACCAATCGTTAAATTCTGCATGCAAATCTTTCAAATGCTGCGCAGCCGCACGCGTCGCCTTTTCAAAATCTCTGCGCTGATCATACCACACATTGCCGCGTAAGCCGTACAAGTAACCGGTACCTTTCATGAACTGCCACAAGCCAACTGCCCTTGCCCATGACCGTGCAGACGGATTCAATCCGCTTTCCGGCATAGAAAGATACATCACTTCTTGCGGCACCCCTTCTTCTTTGAAGATTTTTGACATGATGGGAAAATATCTTCCTTCGAGATACAGCCAACGCTCAAAATGGCTTCTTCCCTTATCCATGAAGAACGAAATATTCCGCTCGACTTGATCGTTCATGATGAGCGGAACTGTTGTGCCGGTGACAACTTCGTGAGGAATTTTGACTTTTGAAATATCTATTTTATCAACATCAAGGTTCAATTTTTCCCGTAAAGCAAAGACAGAACTTTGCGGACCAAGTTCATCAATGGAGGCAATGTATTTTTCATAATCTTCAATAACGCTTTTGCTCAGTTCATTAAAATCGTTATTGTTTTCAATGTCGGGATAATAACTGACTTCATTCAGGAATTGAATTGCTTGTTCAAATTCATCTGCTGAAAGTGTTGAATCGCCATTGGACTGAGCTTCGAGCGCAGCAAGATAGTGTTGCCGGGCAGTTTCAAGAAGAAGGGCAATTGCTTTTTCATCTTCAGAGCCGAGCGTGTCACCAACCGACGTATCTGCCCCGACGAGGCTTCCAACAAAAGCGCCGCTGTCCTTCAAAACCTTTTTAGGATTGGTCGAAATAACAGCAAGCGTTTTCGCTGAATCTGGTTTAGATGAAGACGAAAGCGCATGGCTGTCCGCAGATGGTGTAGCAATAGCGAAAATGGGAGAAGCAGGCTGAGAAGATCCAGCGGAGCCAACCTGACTTTTGAAAAGCGAGTTGTTAGCACAACCCGTAAGGAGAAAAATGGCAATAAAAATTGGTAGCAAGTGCTGAATAAGTTTACGCATCAGTCCTGATGTTAATTGTTGAACTCTGTAAGCTTACAAGAAATATACTAATCGAGAGAATAAAGTCAAGCAAAAACTTATGTAATCGCCTGAAGCTGTGAAAAATGAATAGAAACAGTAGACGCCGATCACATTTCTGAAAGATCGCTCATTTTCCAGCGGTGTAATGAATAATGTGGGCGCGCTCCTCCGTAATCAAACCGCCACAACCCGCATGCTCAAGCATCTCACCAACAGCACCTTTGAACAAATCAATTTTTTCTTCAGTGTCTACCAACTCAACAAGCAAAGGAAGGTCTTCTGAAAGCCGGAGTATTTTTGCAGTGTGAATAACACTGGCGGCGCCAAAACTTTCAATCCCGCGAAAAACGGTCGCACCCGCCATTCCCATTTCGCGAGCCTTCATAACGATGGCCTCATACAACGGCTTATGATTCAGAAAATCCGCCTCGCCGATAAAAATGCGCAATAACTTTCCTTCACCTTCCAATTTCATTGCAATGTCCTTTCCGGCATAAAAGTTTAGAAAAGTTTTCCAGCCACTGAACCGAGCCACGTTACGCTCAAACACCCGATTAAGGTTAAAAAGATGTTTGCCGTTCCGATAAGATAACTGCCATCGCGCAGGAGCGCAATAGTTTCAAAACTGAATGTGGAGAATGTTGTGAAACCGCCCAGAATTCCTACGGTTAAAAAGATTCTTAATATCGGTTGAACAATAAACCGTTCTTCAAACACTGACATCAGAAAACCGATCATGAAACAGCCGATAATATTCACCAAAAGAGTTCCATATGGAAAGTCTGCGCCAAGTAATTTCCCTGCCGCGCCGTACATCCAATAGCGCAATGCGGCACCGACACCTCCGCCAACAAAAACGGCAACAAAATTCTTCACACTGCCACCTTCAAATTATTTCAGTAACAGCTATAAACAAAAAATCCTACCATCCTGCGGGTAGGAGTCATTAATCCTTCTCTTTTCTCAAGAGCCTGATGATTTGTGGCGAACTCCATCGCCAAAAAAAATTCTAATTCATTTTCAAAAACACTTGCCGTCTAACTGATACAATCTCATAGCCGTAAGATTTTCTCAGATTCTTCGGATCTTGTGTTGCTAAAATATACGAACCACCAGATAAGATTTCAAGAGTAGTCATATTGATTTGAACACCAGAAACGCAAAGAATCCGTTGAACGACTTGCATCTCAAGACTTACCTGCTTACTTTTCGCCTATTAATTTGTCATTTCAAGAAGAATCTTAGGAAACATCATGCCCATACAAACTCTTAGCAATTATATCGGCGGCGCGTGGAAGTCTGCGTGCGAACAAAACACATTGCCGGTTGAAAACCCTTCAACTGGCGAAGTGATTTCTGCCGTTCCTCTTTCCGGAATGAAAGACGTTGAAGTTGCGGCGACCGCCGCTGAAAAGGCATTTCATTCTTGGTCTGCGTTGCCAATCAAAGAGCGGGCACAGGTTTTCTACCGCTACAAAACATTACTGGAAAAATATTCTCAGGAACTTGCAGAACTCGTTCATAAAGAAAACGGAAAGATCATGAGCGAGGCAGTTGCAGAAGTTGATAAGAGCATCGAGGTAACGGAGTTTGCCTGTTCGATGCCGCAGTTAAGCGCCGGAGAAATTCTGGAAGTCAGCCGCGGCGTTGAATGCCGCATTGATCGTTATCCGGTTGGTGTTGTTGCATCAATTACACCTTTTAATTTTCCTTTGATGGTGCCGAACTGGACAATTCCAAATGCGCTTGTGCTCGGCAATACGATGATATTAAAACCTTCTGAGCTTGTGCCGCTCAGCGCAATTCGCATCGCAGAATTGCTGCATGAAGCCGGATTGCCGGACGGAGTTTTCAATATCGTGAACGGCGGACAAGCGAGCGTCGAAGCATTATGCGATCATCCCAATATTCAAGCATTGACATTTGTCGGTTCAACAAAAGTTGCAAAGATTGTGTACGCGCGCGCCACGTCCCATCTCAAACGAGCACTGTGTCTTGGCGGAGCGAAAAATCATCTTATCGTTCTTCCCGACGCAAATGAAGACATGACTGCATCCAACGTTGCCGCTTCGATGAGCGGCTGCGCAGGGCAGCGCTGCATGGCGGCATCGGCGATGGTCGCTGTTGGTTCGGTTGATCATATCATCAAAAAATTATGTGATGAGGCAAAAAAAATTGTCCCCGGAAAAAATCTCGGCGCCGTAATTTCAAAAAAAGCGAAGGAACGCATCGAAGGATACATTACCGAAGCCGAACAGCAAGGCGCAAAAGTGTTGGTGGATGGACGCGGCGTAAAAGTTGAAGGAAAAGAAAACGGCTATTACGTCGGACCGACAGTTATTGATTACGTTCGTCCGGAAATGCGGATTGCGCAGGAAGAAGTGTTCGGCCCTGTACTTTCCATTATGCGCACAAAGACACTTGATGAAGCTTTGAAAATTGAAAACGCATCGCCGTACGGAAACGCCGCATCAGTCTTCACGCAAAGCGGCGGAATGGCGCGGTACGTTATTGACCACGCGAGCGCAGGAATGATTGGCGTAAATATCGGTGTGCCGGTTCCCCGCGAACCGTTCTCGTTCGGCGGATGGAACGAATCGAAATTCGGTTCTGGAGATATTACGGGGAAAAGCTCAATAGAATTCTTCACGAAATTGAAGAAGACAACGACGAAATGGAGTCCGGAATCGAAAGTAAACTGGATGAGTTGAAGTTTTAATATTTGGGATTTGAGTTTCGAGTTTTATATTTTTAAGCTTCAAGCTTCAAGGAAGAAACCTCAGGCTTGCTCTTTCTCATTATCGAAATGTAGAGAATAAACGAGACTCCAAACCCGACAAACCACGCATAGTCGTATAAGAAACGAAGCTCCTCCACAAGCAAACCGATTAACGCCACAAACACTCCCGCGCCAAGTGCGGCAATTGCTCTCAAATTGAATCCTCGAGTAAATTCGTATTCACCACCACGAATATAAAGGTCGCGCGGGTTTAGCTTTTGTTTGCGGACAATAAAATAATCTGCAATCAAAATCCCAGCGATTGGTCCGAGAAAACTTGAATAACCAATAAGCCAGCCAAAAATATACGCGCTATAATCCGAGAGTAATTTCCACGGCATCATCACAATACCGAGAAACGCAGTGATGAGTCCACCTTTTACAAAATTGATTTTCTTTGGAAAAAGATTTGCAAAATCATTCGCGGGAGAAACAACGTTGGCGGCGATATTCGTCGTGAGCGTTGCAACCAGCAATGACAGCAGCGAAAGAAAAACAATGATCGGGTTTTGAAACTTCGATAAAAGCACGACCGGGTCCCAAATCGCTTCGCCAAAAATTACCACTGTGGCAGAAGTCACTGCAACGCCGATGAAAGAATAGAGCGCCATTGTCGGCGGCAATCCGATTGCTTGCCCGAGCATCTGTGCCCGTTGACTTTTTGCGTACCGCGTAAAGTCGGGAATATTCAGTGAAAGCGTTGCCCAGTAGCCGACCATGCCAGTAAGCGATGGAACAAAAAATTTCCAAAACTCCGCGTTCGTTTGAAATTTACTCGGCTGACTTAAAATTGGGCCGAATCCCCCGCCGCGCACATACGCCCAGCCGAGTAAGCCTAATCCGACAACAATAAGAAACGGCGCCGCCCACGATTCAAGCCAGCGAATGGATTCTGTTCCATGCACAATGAAGTACGCGTTCATTCCCCAAAAAATTAAAAATCCAACCGCCGGTCCCCACGAAAAAACTGCCCACTGCGGAAGCACCAGAACAATCAACGAATTAAATGCCTGCCCGCCGATCCACGTTTGAATGCCGAACCAGCCGCAGGCAACAACGGCACGAAGAAGAGCGGGAATATTTGACCCAAGCGTTCCGAACGGCGCACGCGCAAGTATCGGGAAAGGAATTCCGTATTTCGTTCCTGCGTGTGCATTCAACACCATCGGAATCAATACAATAATATTGCCGAGCGTAATTGTGAGGAGCGCTTCCCACCAATTCATTCCGCCCGCAATCAATCCACTGGCAAGCATGTATGTTGTAATGCAGACAGACATCCCAATCCACAGTGCGGCGATATTGTATGTTCCCCATCGGCGTTGAGAAATTGTAGTTGGCGCGAGGTCAGGATTGATGAGACGGCTTTCACCGATTGAAGAAACATCGGTTTCGACAAGTTCGGAGGAAAAAAAGTTTGACATAGAAGATTTGATAATTATTGTGGATTGTGGAATCATCTCGCGTGGTTATTCTTCTGCTGAGATTGCCAGAGTTTATATTTCCGAACTCTCGCTGCGATATTTGCCGGTTTCTTCCAATTCTCTTTCGTCTGTAATCCCATACGCCCTGCGCACTGTCGAATGGCTTGCACAGTGCGTCCAAGAACGGCGCCAATTTCTTCTGCCGTTGCTGTTGCATAGTGTTGACGCACATACTCCAAATCTTGCGCCGTCCATAACCGCTGGTGAGGCTTTCGAAAAATCCCATAACGATTTGCATGAAGAACGACCGCATCTTTGCTCAACTCTAGATCTTCTGCAATATCTTTGAACCTTTTCGTCTTGTAATGTTGCGCCAGATATTCATGTTCTTCCTTCGTCCATTCATGAGGGTGGCGTGGTCTTCTAACTTGAACATACTTTGCATACGAACGAAGAGATGTTATCGAACGCCCCAAGTGTGAAGCTAGCTCCGAAAGCGAGGAAGTGCGATCGGGATAATGCGAGCGTAAATATGCTTTTTCTCCTTCTGTCCACTGTTTGCCGCCTTTAGCTGCAAGCCCTAAATGCTGAGCGCGTTGTACAACAGCATTGTGAGAACGTTTTAGCGTACGAGCAATTGCTGCTGCTTTATGATCTTTATTGTAATGACGTTTTAAGTAACTGTCTTCCCATAGTTTCCAATGCCGAAAGCCTTCCTTAGCAATGCCAAGCTTCATTGCTTTAGAAACAACAGAATTCGGGGAGCGTCCCAGATGCGTGGCAACACGTTGTGCTCCTTGGCGCGAGTAACTTTGGCGAAGATAGCGTATTTCTTTTTTACTCCACCGAGTTCTATTCATAACGCAGTATCACGCGGAATCTCAAACTGTTAAACTATTCCGTTGACTTTGTTTCGCTTCACAAATTTTCCGTAGCCCGGTTTCACTTTCATGCTATTGTCATCAACAGCAACCTGCCCGCGCATAAGCACCGTTTTCACTTTTCCTTTGACTTTCCATCCTTCATAACCGGAATAATCTACATTCATGTGATGGGTTTTTGCCGAAAGCGTATGCTCTTCATTTGGATCGAAGATAACAATATCAGCATCAGAGCCGACAGCAATGGAGCCTTTCTTCGGAAACATTCCGAAAATTTTTGCAGCGTTGGTGGAACTGACCTCGACAAATTTATTCAACGAGATCCTTCCCTTGTTCACTCCTTCGGAGAAAAGCAATTCCATCCGAGGCTCTATGCCCGGCATGCCGTTCGGAATTTTTGAAAAATCGGATTTCCCCATCAGCTTCTGTTCCCATTTGAACGGGCAATGATCGGTAGCGACAATCTGCACTGTTCCCTGATTAATCCCGCCCCACAATGCTTCCTGATCTTTTTTCTGCCGAAGCGGCGGACTCATCACCCATTTTGCGCCATCGAAATTTTGTTCATACAATGAAGCATCGAGAAGCAAATATTGAATGCATGTTTCAGCAAATACTTTTTGATTTCTTCGTGCCGCGCTCCGAACTTGATTGAGCGCACCTTCGCAGGTCATGTGCACGATGTATGCCGGAACTCCTGTGTAATATGCCATATCGGCAAACCTGCCGGAAGCTTCCGACTCCGTGATTTCCGGCTGTGAAAGGTAATGAAACAACGGTGCGAGATTTCCTTCCGCGCGATTTTTCTGTACGAGAAAATCAATCATGTCGCCATTTGTTGCATGAACCGTCACCATCCCACCCTGCTTTTTTACTTCCTGCATTAAGCCGACCATTTGGCGGTCGTCAATCATGAGCGAGCCTTTGTACGCCATGAACGTTTTAAACGAGGTGATGCCTTCATTGTTTATCATTTTCGCGATTTCAGCTTTTGTATTCTCGTTGAAATCCGTGACCGCCATGTGAAACGAGTAATCGCACAACGCTTTTCCGTTTGAACGCCCCTGCCAAGTTTCGAGAGCATTGTATAACGATTTTCCCTGCGTTTGCAAAACAAAATCTATCACCATTGTTGTACCGCCGAACAATGCCGCGCTTGTTCCCGATGTATAATCGTCGCTCGAAAACGTTCCCATAAACGGCATATCGAGATGCACATGCGGATCAATTCCACCGGGAAGAACCAACTTCCCTTTTGCATCTATAGTTGTATCAGCGTGCATTGGCAGCGATTTGCCGATAGCAGAAATAGCTTCTCCTTCTACAAAAATATCGGCAACGAAATCTTCGCCCGCAGTAATTATTCTTCCATTTTTAATTAAGGTTGACATTGTGAATTCTCCTTATTGAAAAATGTTTCACGGTCAGATGCTTTTGCAAAGCTGTTCAGTGTATCTCAATTCCGTGTTCGTGCTGAAACTTTCTTAAATCTTCAAGACTCATCGGCTGCGGAAGTTCTTTCACCAGTTCATTCCATGTTTTCGGTTTGCCGCCATTTTCCTTGCGCACCATTGTTATGCAATTTTCCACCGGACAAACGATGTAGCACAAACGGCATCCAACACAATCCGCTTCACGAACAGTCGGCTGCTTCTTCCCATCTTTTGGAAGAAGGTCAATGCACTGATGCGCTGTATCTTCACATGCGATATAGCAAAGATTGCATTGAATACATTTTTTTTCATCAATATGTGCAACGGCTTTGTACAACAAATCCATTTCGCCGAAGCTTGTAATATTCGGCAGCGCTTTTCCCCGCACTTGATCGAGCGAAGTAAATCCTTTTTCTTCCATCCAATTCGTCAGGCCGTCAATCATATCTTCAATAATGCGGAAACCATAGTGCATCGCCGCCGTGCACACCTGAACGTTCGAAGAACCGAGCAAAATAAATTCCAGCGCATCGCGCCACGTAGAAATTCCGCCGATTGCCGAAATCGGCAGATTGATCTCCGGGTCTCGCGCAATCTCCGAAACCATGTGCAGCGCAATTGGCTTCACTGCGGGTCCCGCGTAACCTCCATGTCCTCCTTTGCCGCCACGCGACGGCTCAATTTCAAAAGTATCGAGATTAACTCCCATAATTGTGTTGATGGTATTGATGAGCGATATCGCATTCGCTCCTCCTTTTTTTGCAGCGCGCCCGGGATAACGAATGTCGGTGATATTCGGCGTGAGCTTCACAATAACGGGAATTGTTGAAACCTCCGTCACCCATTCGGTAATCATTGAACAATATTCCGGAACCTGCCCCACAGCCGAGCCCATTCCGCGCTCACTCATTCCATGCGGACATCCATAATTCAATTCGATACCATCAGCGCCCGAGTCGATTGTTCGCTTAACAATGTCGTGCCATATTTGTCTGTCGGATTCTACCATCAATGAAGCAACCACCGCGCGTTCGGGCCATAATTTTTTTGTCTCGGAGATTTCTTTCAGGTTAATTTCAATCGAACGATCACTAATAAGCTCAATATTGTTCAATCCGATAATTTTTTGTCCGTTGTAATCAATCGCGGCGTAGCGGTTCACCACGTTCATCACTGGCGCACCGATTGTTTTCCACACTGCGCCGCCCCAGCCTGCTTCAAATGCTTTGCACACCTGATATGCAGAATTCGTCGGCGGCGCCGATGCAAGCCAGAAAGGATTTGGAGATTTAATGCCGCCGCAGTCTGTCGATAAGTCAACCATAAGTGCCTCTATGAAAATTCTTATTTCATTTCAACATTGCTTGCTGAAAAAGAGAGCCACGCTTCTGGATTCAAGTAAAAAATGAATCGTGAATCATTTCAATCTGTTACTTCCCTCTTCCAAAGATGAAATTGTCAATTCCATGCGCCGCCTTCTTTCCATCCGCCGAAGCGTTGACAACTTCTTTTCCGCCGTTAATGCAGTCGCCACCGGCAAAAAATTTGTTGTTTGTTGTTTGTAGTGTTTCGGAATTTACAACAACAACGCCGTCGGCTGTTTTCAATCCGGGAATTCCTGAAAGAAAAGTTTCTTCAATGTTTTGCCCGGCAGATTTAATAAGCATATCAATCGGAATTTGGAATTCCGAACCGGGAACTGGTTTAGGTTTCCTGCGTCCCTCGCTGTCCTTCTCGCCAAGCTCCATCTTCAGACACTCAACTGCTTCAACTTTGCCATTGCCGAAAATTCTTTTCGGCGTCGTGAGAAATTGAAATTCGATACCATCTTTCTTTGCAAGTTCAAATTCAAATTCGTATGCGGGCATTTCTTTTTCACTTCGGCGATACAGCATCACAACTTTTTCAGCGCCGAGCCGTTTCGCTTCTGTCGCCGCATCAATCGCAGTATTCCCGGCGCCGATAACCGCAACGCGCTTCCCAACATCAACCAAATTCCACTTTCGGGTTGTCACCTTCTCGATGAACGTGAGTGCGTCATGCACGCCATTCAATTCTTCTCCCGGAATACCGAGACGCGTCGGCGTTTTCAATCCAACACCAAGAAAAATTGCATCATGTTTCCTTACGAGCTCGTTTACAGAAATAGTTTCTCCAACTCGAATGCCTGTTTTAATTGTCACGCCGAGTTTTTCTACCATCTTCACTTCATTCAAACTATCCTGCTGTTTCATTTTGTACGGAGCGATGCCGTGTGTGTCAAGTCCTCCAGCAACGTGCTTCGCTTCGTAAATCACCGCCTCGTACCCCATCAACGCAAGTTCTGCGGCGCACGCAAGTCCCGAAGGTCCCGCGCCGATGATGCCGACAGATTTTCCATTCTTCGGCGCAGGCGTAAACAATTGCGGCATTCCTTTTTCAACATACCAATCCATCACATATCGCTGCAACCGACCAATTTGAATCGGCTCTTCGCCTTTTGCATGATAAACGCACGCGCCTTCACACAGTACATTCACCGGACACGCTTTGGCGCACGTCAGTGCAACCCAATTCGACGAAAGAATTGTTTTCGCCGAACCTTTCATGTTTCCCGTTGTGATTTTTTTTATGAAAGTGGAAATATCAATGTGCGTTGGGCAGGCTTTCATGCAGGGCGAATCGAAGCAGTAAAGACATCTGTTCGCCTCAGCGGTCGCCGCAACAGGCGTAAATGCCGGATGAAGTTCTGCAAAATTTTCTTCGTATTGCTCTCTGGAAAGTTTAGGAGCGATGTTGTTCAACGTTCTACCTCCGCGTCTGCAATTTTCAGTGCGGCGTCAAGTGCCGCAACGCCAATATCAATATCCTCCTTCGACATAATGAGCGGCGGAGCAATAACAAAATGGCTCACCCATGCCTGAATAAAAACACCATTCTTCATCATCTCGGCGGCAATCTTATCCACAAGCAGTGGCGTGCCTGAAACTTTGTCGCTGTACGTATTGAACGGCTGCTTTGTCTTTTGACTTTTCACAAGCTCGACGCCCCAAAACATTCCAAGCCCGCGCACATCACCAATAGACGGATGCTTCGGTTTCAAGGCGCGAAGTTTTTCTCCAAGATACGCGCCGATTTCATTTGAGCGGTTAACCAAATCGAGCCGCTTCATTTCGTTGATTGCCGCAATCGCCGGCGCCAACGTTAGCGGGTGAGCTTCATACGTATGGCCGTGTGAAAAATAATGATCCTCAAAAAAGTCGGCAATTTTTTTCGTGGTCGCACATAATCCCAGCGGCACATATGCTGTTGTGATTCCTTTCGCCGTCGTAAGAATATCGGGTTTCACATTCCAGTGATCAACGGCAAACCATTTCCCTGTGCGCCCCCATCCGGTCATTACTTCGTCGGCAATGAGAAGGACATCGTGACGGTCACATATTTCGCGAAGCCGCGGCAAATATTCTTTCGGCGGAACAAGAACGCCATTCGTTCCGACAACCGGCTCCACAAGCACCGCCGCAACGTCTCCTTCGTTTTCAATCATGTGTTCAATATAATCCACGCACGCAATATTGCATTCAGGATAGGTGTGATGAATGGGGCACTGATAGCAATGCACTTCGGGACCAAAAATTACTCCCGGCACTTTTCCCGCAGGCTCCATAGCCCACCTGCGCGGGTCGCCGGTTGCCGCAATTGAACCCATCGTAGAACCGTGATACGAATGATAGCGTGCGATGATTTTTGTTTTTCCCGTCACCATTCTTGCAATTTTAAATGCGGCTTCGTTCGCTTCCGTGCCTGATGTTGTGAAGAAGAATTTTTCCAATCCGTGCGGAAGAACTTCCAAAAGCATTTTGCTCAATTCAGCACGGACAGTTGTTGCGTATCCGGGCGCAATGTAGGGAAGCGTTCGTGCTTGCTCTTCAATAGCTTTGATGACCGCCTGATTTTTATATCCGAGCGTTACGCACATCAATTGAGACGAAAAATCGAGGTACTGTTTCCCCGCCGCATCGGTGAAACGAACGCCTTCTGCATCAACAACGTGAAGCGGCTTCCATCCCTTTTGTTTGCGCCATGTGCCGTACGTGTATTTTGCGGTTAGCTCGGTTACTTCTTGTGAGGATAAAGTTAGAGACATCTTCTTAGCTTTCTGTTTATTAAAAAAATGTTATTGGCTCAAGGTTCACGGTTTCAGTCCAACAATAAGCTTATTCTACCTTAACCTTGAACCGTTAACCACGAACCTGCACTCTTTCTGCGCGCTCAGTCGTTCAGTTCCACTATCTTCCCATACGTCTCCGGTCTCCGGTCACGGTAGAACTGCCACACCGAACGAACTTCCTGAATCATATCCAAATCCAAGTCGGCGACAAGCAATTCCGTTTTGTCGCGGCTTGCCTGTGCAATAATTTTTCCGCGCGGATTGCAGAAATAACTCTTCCCGTAAAACTCGCCGATATTCCACGGCGCTTCTGTTCCAACACGATTGATAGCACCGACGAAATATCCATTCGCCGCCGCATGAGCCGGCTGTTCCAATTCCCACAAATATTCCGAAAGTCCGGCAACCGTCGCCGAAGGATTGAACACAATTTCAGCGCCGTTCAAACCAAGAACGCGTGCGCCTTCCGGAAAATGTCTGTCATAACAAATATACACGCCGATGTCAGCATACCGTGTTTTGAAAACAGGATAGCCAAGATTTCCCGGTTTAAAATAGAATTTCTCCCAGAATCCCGGGTCTACTTGCGGAATGTGATGCTTCCGGTACTTGCCGAGAAAAGTGCCATCGGCGTCGATAACGGCGGCGGTGTTGTAGTAAACGCCAGCCATCTCTATTTCATACAACGGAACAATCATCACCATTTTATATTTCTTGGCATATTTCTGCATTAGTTTCACGGTTGGGCCGTCAGGAATTTTTTCCGTCATCTCGTACCATTTTGTTTTCTGTTCGGCGCAAAAATAGGGACCGTTGAAAACTTCCTGTAAGCACAAAATCTGCACGCCATCTTTTCCTGCTTTTTCAATCAGCGGAATGTGTTTATCGATCATTGCCTTTTTTATTTTTGAAATCGGCTGGTCGTTGGATATAGCAATAGAGCTTTGGATAAGTCCACTTCTAACGATGCGAGACATATCGCCTCCTTGTTCATTGAATGGTGATTTTAGAGCGCGGTGTTGAAAAATTCCGTGGAAGGAATGTAAACAAATTCTACGAGAATTGTCAATAGAGGGAGAAAAGAACAGTGCTCTGAAGGAGGACAAAAGGAAATAAGCTGGAATGGATAAAATTAAGCGGTGAGCGTAGGATTCGAACCTACAAGTCCTTGCGGACGCCGGTTTTCAAGACCGGTGCAATAGCCGTTCTGCCAGCTCACCTTATCGCGCATGAATTTACACTGCATGTAAATCTATTCAGAAATAATATAAGAAATGGATCGCCCCGATTCAATATGAACGACAAAGAATGAACCACAAGCGGCGGCGCATCTATCGTTCACCCTTTCACGCTTCCCATCATAATCCCCCTAATGTAATATTTCTGCATCGCTGCAAAAACAATCATCACAGGCAAAATTGTAATCACGGAGCCAGCCATCATTAATTCTGTATCCTGCGCATGTTCGCCCATCAGATTTGCCAACGCAACCGGCAGAGTGTACATCGAATCGTCCGTCATAACGATCAACGGCCAGAGAAAATCATTCCACGTTCCCATAAAAGTGAAAATCGCCAGCGTGACGAGAATCGGCTTGCACAACGGAATGACGAGCGACCAGTAAATACGAAAATCGCCCGCACCGTCAATCCGAGCCGCTTCAAGAAGGCTGTCGGGAATGGAAAGCGCATATTGGCGAATCATAAAGATGCCAAAGATTCCTGCCATCCCCGGAATAATCACTCCCCAATACGTATTCACTAATCCCATTTTGTTGAGCATGAGAAACAGCGGCAGCATCGTCACCTGTGCCGGGACGACCATTGACGTAATGAGAAATCCAAAAAGCTTGTCGCGCCCGCGGAAACGGTATTTTGCAAACGCATATCCTGCCATTGAATTCACCACAAGCGACAACAGCGTAACGCTAACTGAAAGGAGTAAGCTGTTGAAAAAATATTTCAAGACATTCAGCCGCGAAAAAAGCTGCGTATAATGATCGAAGGTAAAAGAAGTCGGAAAGAACTGTGGCGGATAGTTGCTTGCCTGCCCCGACGGCATGCACGACGCTGAGATCATCCACAGCATCGGCGTTACCGTAGCAATCGCAACGATGATAAGAACGGCATACAAAAGAATTTTAAGCGTTAAACGCATTGGAAGTTCAAAATGCAAAGTTTAAAGTTCAAAGTTTCCAACGTTCGATTTTCATATTCCATCATTTTAATCTTCTCAACTTCTTAACTTCTCATATTCGTCTGACCTTCTGAACTCTGACCTCTGATTATTGATCACTGTGTTTCCTTTGCACGGCATACTGCACAACCGTCGCAAGAAAAATAATCGCAAAAAGTACAAACGCTATCGCCGCGGAATATCCCATATTCCACCAGCGGAATCCTTGTTGGTACATCAACAGCACAATGCTGAGTGTGCTGTCGAGCGGTCCTCCTTGCGTCATAACATACGGCTCGGCGAATAATTGAAAATATCCGATCATCGTAATAATTCCGACAAACAATGTTGTCGGCGCCAGCATCGGCAATGTAATTTTTTTGAATTGAGCAAATGGTGACGCGCCGTCAATGCGTGCCGCTTCGTACAAATAATCGGGGATGTTCTGCAATCCGGCGATGAAGATGATCATGTTGTAACCGAAATTTTTCCACACCGCGAGAAGGATAACTGCCGGCATTGCCCAATGCGGATTGCCAAGCCAATCAATCGGACTGATGCCGAATATACTCAACGCATAATTGAGCATGCCGAAACGCGGATGATAGATGAACCGCCATACAACGGAAACCGCGACGAGAGTGGTCACAACCGGCGCGAAATACACAAGGCGAAAAAATCCTTTAAAGCGGACTAAACGAGAATTGATTGCAAGTGCGGCAAGGAGTGAAACGATAAGCGATAGCGGTCCGCCAACAACAACAAAATAGAACGTGTTGCCGAGCGCTTTCCAGAAAAGCGGATCGTCGAACAGCTTGACATAATTTTCAAATCCGACGAAGCGGGCGAAGTGAATATTCCCGAGCGAATAAATATCAAAGTCGGTGAAGCTGAGCACGAACGACGCGACAACCGGAAGAAAGAAAAAAACTGCAAGCATCGCCAGCGCCGGAAAAAGAAATAGCGCCGCGGTACCGCCCGAATTTCGAATATTGAACATGGTATAACGAATACCGGAGTTTGTTTTTACTCCGTTTCGAACACCTCGTTTACCTATAGTACTGTCGAACGGAGTCTGAGAACGAGATAAAAACATTTCATCATTCGATATTTTGTGTTCGGTATTCATTATTCAAAAGTGCTTCACCATCCAGCGATGTTTTTCGAGAATGCGGTCAACATCGCGGTCAAGCTCTGCAAGCGATTCTTTGATCGTTAACTTTTTTGTTGCAGCAGCTTCGCTGTATGACTGCACTTTCATCGCAATTTGTTCCCATTCCGGAACCTGTGGCATCGGTTTCACATAATCAAGCTGAAGGCGAAACGCACGGATATATTTATTGTTGACAAATGTTGAATCCTCCCATGTTTCCCGCCGCGCAGGCAAATCACCGGTCAATTTATAAAATTCCAATTGTGACGACGGTTGCGAAAGAAATTCTATCAACTGCCACGCTTCTTCTTTATGATTCGAGAGACGATACATCGCGAAGCTTGAGCCGCCTGCGAGTGACAAGCCGGCACCGTTGCCGCTGATACTTGGCAGCGGCGCAGTCATCCATTTCGTTTGCATCGATGCCGGCAGTCTGCGGCTGAATTCACCGATGTTCCATGGACCCGTGATGTACATTGAAACAAAACCTGTTTCAAATGCCTGATACACATTCGTTACTTCAGTGATGGCTACCGGCGCAAAATGCTGGCGGAAAAAACCGATGTAATATTCGAATGCTTTTGTAAATTCTTTCCCGCTGAAATCACCGTAGCAATTATTATCTTTCAACAAAGACGAGCCACACTCTAAGCCCATCAAGACAGGCGGCACCCATTCATTCGTCGGCAAAAGAATTGCGTAATTATTCTTCCCCTCTATTGCAACAATTCTTTTCGAAGCCGTCTGCCAATCCTGCCACGATTTCGGTCCGTCGGGAAATCCGGCTTGCGTGAGAATATCTTTGCGATAAAACAGAACACGCGTATCTACATACCACGGGATTCCGTACACCATGCTGTCAACAATATTTGTCTGCCAGATGCCCGGAAAATAATTTTCACTTTTGATGGAATGCGAAGAAACGATCCATGCATCAAGCGGTTCGAGTGCGTTGAGGACATGAAATTCAGGAATCCATGTGTTGCCAAGCTGAAAAATGTCGGGCATGGAATTTCCCGCGAACGCTGTCAGCAGCTTTTCATGTGCGGCAGTCCACGGAATTTGCTGAACATGCACATGAATATCAGGATGAAGCTGCTCGAACTCATTGACAAGTTTTTGCACATTCTCCCCTTCCGCACCCATTGCCCAAAAGGTGATGACCTTCTCATGATTGTTTATGTGCGAACAGGAAAAGAAAAAAAACGTTGTGAAGAGAAAGGAAAAAATTAAGAAAAAATTATCCGCTGTCATTCTGAGTGTAACGAAGAATCCAACCCTGCGATTCGAATAAACGGATTCTTCGTCACGGAGTTCACCCCGCTGAAAGCGGGGCTCCTCAGAATAACACTTATCATAGGGGACGGAAGGTTGAGAATAAAATTGCATAGATTTATTTTTCTGTCGCATACGATATCAAATTCAAAAGAAGCTGCCGGGCGACAGGATCAGCTCGCCGCGCAAAAAGATCGCTGCTCCGTTCATTGTTGAGTAAACGCCCGCGTGTTTGAATTCGGTTGATAATAATTTTTCCGTTTCCGAATGGAATTTCTGCCGCCGCAATCACCGAGAGATTCAACCCGCACCGGGCAATAACAATATACTCAGAAGAAGCAGTTACATTGTGCTGCGAAACCATTTCGCCGCCTAATGCACCGTTGAAAAATTTCAAATGCTCTTTATCAATCTTCCTGAAAATCGGATGTGAGGGATCTTCTGCAAACACATACGAATCATAACCGCCCTTTTCACTGTCGAGGCGGAATTCCATCGAGAGCTGAATTCCATGAACAAGCGGAACCGTCTCGCGTGCAATTGAATCAAATTCCGGCTCAAGAACAATCAGAGAATGTCCCGAGCGTACAAATTCACTGATTTCATTAATGTGCGATTGATACAATGGATCGCGCACCATTCCTTCTCCGACCAAGAGCACATCACATTCTTCCAGTTCACTGAATGGTAAAGATGGAAGATGGAAAACGGAAAATGGAAAATTCGCCGAACTTAAAAAGCCCTTCAACTCAGAATTGTCGGAGAGCAATGCAATTTTTGTACGTTCCTTTTGATTAACAATCGACGGCGGTAAAAACACATGGAGCGTTTTCTCACTGAACGCGGCAAGCTGAACATCACTATGTTCAAACAATTCGGCGCGAAGCGCAAATGTTCCTTCCGAATCGGGAAGTGTTATTTCAACCGGACGAATCCAGCACTCTGCCGGTGCAACACTGACTTCAATGCGTGTTTGCCACACTTGTTTTCCTGCACTATCAATAATTCCAAGCCGCACTTCTCCGCTCTTTTTTTCCTGATGATCGTTGAAAACAAAAAGGCGAACAGTTCTTTTTTCATTCACAAAAAAATGTCTGTCCCATAATTCAATGCTCAGTCCGAACGGAGCGAAAGCATTTTTCAGCGCAGCTAGAACTGGCTTTGGTTTCAGTTCAGACATTGAACCTTGAAACCAGTGCGAAGTCGGCCCGTCGTTATTGGAAAGATAGACGAACGGTTGAATTGCTTTCACACGCAAACGACGAAATAGTTCGACAAGCTCCTGAGCAAGAAATGCTTGATGCTGAAATAAATCTTCTTTTGTGTACTGCCGCCCTAACCAGC
>JAJYOI010000019.1 GCA_021796275.1 Bacteroidota bacterium | reverse complement strand
CAATGCGTTCTGTGATCTCTTCGTTGCTGTAACCAGTGTGGCGCCGCAGCGAGAGCGCAATATTTTCGCCAACAGTCATTGAATCAAACAGCGCCGCACCTTGAAAAAGAAATCCGAATTTGAAACGGAGCGCCCGTAATTCCGGGTAGCTCATCTTCGTTACATCTTTGCCGTCGGCGATGATGGCGCCGGAATCGGGTTTTATCAATCCGATAATCATTTTCAACAGAACGCTTTTACCGCCCCCGCTTTTTCCCAAAACAACGAGCGTTTCCTTATCATGAACATCAAAACTGACGCCGCGAAGCACTTGTTTACCGCTGAATTGCTTCCAGATATTTTCAATGCGAATCATAGCAACACCGATGCGAGCACAAAATCCATCACCACAACGGCAAGACACGTCAGCACGACGGTGTTCATCGTCGCTTTGCCGACGCCTTCCGAGCCCCCTTCAACATGAAATCCCTGATAACATGCGATTGAAGTGATCATGAACCCGAACATTGTCGCTTTGATGATGCCGAAGACCGCATCGTACACTTCGAACGAATCTTTCATCCCGCTGATGAACGCTTCAGAAGAAATATTTGCAACGAAAACGGAACCGAGCAAGCCGCCGATTGCCGCAACAACGTCGCCAAACACAATCAGCACCGGGAACATCACGACTCCCGCCAGCACGCGCGGCGTAATGAGAAATGAAATCGGATCGAACGCCAGTGCTTCGAGCGCATCAATCTGCTCTGTCACGCGCATGGTTCCTAATTCCGCGGTGATCGTTGCGCCGACTTTTCCTGCAAGCACGAGCGCGGTGAGAAGCGGCGTCAATTCGAGCAGAACGGATTTGATGACGAGGCTGCCGACGACGTTGCGCGGAATCCAGTCGTACAACTGATACGCGGACTGCACGGCGGTGACCATGCCGACAAAGGTGGAAACAAAAATCACGATAGGAATGGAATCAACGCCAATCTGCACCATCTGCTGAAAAATGTTGCGTGAATAGGTCCGCGCGTCGCGTGCATTCCGCAGCATCCACCAGATGACGTTCGCGTAACCACCGAGCGTTTCGAAAAATCTATTGGCGCCTTTCCCGAGCAGCGTGAACAACGCAAATGGCGACGTGGGGGTTTCGGAAATTGATACAGTTGATTCAGCCATATTAAATCCGTTTAGGACGTACCAATCAATTGTGGCTCAGCCAAATGCTGATCCGCCTCTGGCGGAGATGACAATGGCAGGTGCAACGTAAATTCGTGGTTAATATTGAAATTTGCCGATAGAAAAGCAAGGGGGAACGGTTGCCAATAAGCACTCGCCAATTACCAATGATCTCAAAGGGGCTTTCAGCTCCAATGAATTTCTTTCGGCTTGATTGTGGAACGAAAAATTTACACATTTACCCACGATCGGTTTGCGAGTAGATGAGTTGCAAACAAATCGGAAAAAGAGAAAAGCAGCGTCAAAGCTTTTCGGTTAAATCCACCAAACAGATGGCGGACAGGAACAAAATAAACGCCATCCCGCTGAAAAGCGGGACGAGTTGTGGCATATAACAAACCATATTGGCTGTAAAAACGGCATAAAGCATTGTTACAATAGTTCCGTCGCCACATTTATAGCGTCCCCACAATAGAACCCAACTCCCTCAAAACAACAATGGCGCGTTGAACGCGCCATTGTCATAAAGATGTTTCAGAGAAAAAGTTCTGCACACTCGCTTAAGATTCCTGCGGCGGCAACCCTTTCGGTCTCCGTATTCTCCAGTACATCACGATCAGCAAAATGAGCATGACAACGGCAAGCCCGATGTACCACCATGTGCGCGGCGGCGCGATGGTTGCCTGCCATGCGGCAACTTTTCCGTTCAGGTCCGTGATCTGCGCGTCGCTGAGCTTGGCGTTGTCGCGCATGAGAGGAAGCCAAAGCTTTGCCACAACGGGAGTCCACACGCTGTCGCTGAACTGCGTGTAGGCGTTGTACCTGTCCGCCTTCGACTGCTGATTCACGTTGTTGATCTCGTCATCGAAGAACGACATCAGGTTATTATAAAATTCCGTTTCGTCGGAAAATTGCTTTACCGCGAGATTGTGTTCGTGAAAGAGCTGGTTCAGAGAGCGCCACATTGCCTCGTCGGCTTTCTTTCCCCAGTAGGCGATCATCGTATCAATCTCCGTAACTTCTTTCTCACGTTGTTTGTACGAAACGTAAATGCCGGCAAGTTTCGGCCCGAGTCCTTTCCAGTTGGCGGCAAATTTTTTCTGTTCGCCGACAATTGACGCGATATCCTGATCGGAGAGGTTGGTCGCCTCAAGAAACGCCACATTGTCCGACACTGCGCGTTTGATATTGCCAAGCGCACTGTTTTTTTCAAGATGCGAGGTTAGGCTCTTTTTCGTCACGTCTTTCAACTGTGTAATATCTTTGTCGTACTGCATGAAGATGCTGTCCACCATTGAAAAAATCATTTCGTCGCGTTGGCGGATGTTCCTGCGCAATTGCGTCACCAAAGATTTCAGCGAATCGAGCGATTGCCGGTTCTGAGTCTGCTGGGCACGAAGTGACTGGATTTCCTTCAGGATAGAACCGTTTTCGTTCGTCAGCTTTTCGACCTGCGCAGAAAGGTCGTTCACTTGCGCTTCCAGCGCCGCAATGCGCGTGACCTGATCCTGAATGAGCCCGAGCTTATTTTGTGCATAGGCAAGCTGTCCGCGAATGGCCATGAACGCCTTATCAAAATCTTCGGGATAAAGCGCTTTATCAAGAAGCGCTTTGTTCGGCTTGTTCACCTTTTCCAGATTATCTATGCCAACGGTGATCGCCGCACAGTCCTGAACTGTTTGTGCGTTTTCAATGGACTGCATCAGCTCTTTGTACTGCTTCTGGAAATTTTGCGTGACCTCGTAATCCGATTGCTCCTGTGCCGCGGTGAGCGACACCAGTAGTGCGGTTGCGATGATTGCAGCAAAAATATTTCGTGCAGATTTCATTTCGCGCCTCCCTTCTGAATTCCTTCGCTGTTGAGCAGAATCGGTTTATCTTTCCCGTTCAGCAATTCGATGAACGGCGGGCGCTGGTTCATCGCCGGCGAAGAAAGCCCGGTCTCCGACACAGGAATTTTTCTCTCTAACTTCAATGCGCTTTCTTTCGATTCAAAAACATAGATGTTTTTGAATTTCGGCGCTGTAATGTAATAATATCCTTTGCCATCGCGGATCAGCCTCAGTATCATGCCGCTGACGTGCGTGGAATCTTTCGACTCCTCGTAGAAAAGCGGCTTCACGTTGATGACGATGTTGTAGCGGTCTTCTTCAATGGTGCCTTTATCGCTCACCTTCAGCACAGATTCCAACGGCCATGAATAATCCACCGGAGCGAGTGTGAGCGTTGAGCAGCCCGCAGCACCGACGGCGAGACAGGCACAGACAAAATTGAAAATGGCGCCACTGGTGACAATGCTTTTGAACTTCATCGTGGTCCCTTTCTTCGTTTGTGGTTGAGGGTTTTTCTTTCCGCCTGCGAATTCTTTTTCCGCCGTTTGACTGGAAGGCGGCGGCGGATGCTATACACGCATTATTTCTTTTTCTTCTTCGGGGTTTTTTTCGGCTTCGAATTCGATTTTACCGCAGCCGTTTTTTTCTTTCCAGTTTTTGTTTTTTCCTGAAACAGCGTTTCTTGTACAGGTCTTTCTTTTGTTTGCGGCGCTTCTGCACTTGCTTCCGGCGTTTTGGTTTTTTTGCCGCTTGTGGCCCCGTCCGCCGGCGCAGGATTCTCCGGTGTTCCAGAATCTTCGGCGCCGTTCTCCTCATCTTCTTCCGCCATTACCACTGCAATATCGGCAATGCGGTCGCCATCGTCAAGCCGGATCAGCCGCACGCCCGATGTATTCCTTCCGCTCAGGCGAATTTCATTTGCGTGCTGGCGAATGACCTTCCCTTGCGTCGTCACAACAACAATGTCATCTGTCTCGAGCGTTTCTTTGATGGCGATCATCTTGCCGGTTTTTTCGGTTGCCTTCACCGTGTAAATCCCTTTCCCTCCGCGGTGACTGACCCGGTACTCGCCGACTTCCGAACGCTTGCCATAGCCATGTTCTGTCGCGACAAGAATTGATGTGCCGGAGCGTTTCAGCGTAACGGCACCGACAACGCGGTCGCCTTTCGAAAGATTGACTGCGCGAACACCGGCGGCACTGCGCCCCATGGATCGAACTTCGTTTTCGTGGAAGCGAATTGCAAGTCCTTCGTGCGTTCCGATAATGATATCCGATGTGCCGTCGGTCAGCTTCACATCCCTCAGACGGTCTTTGCCTTTCAGCGACACGGCGGCGATGCCGTTGCGCCGCGGATTGCTGAATTCCGCGAGCGATGTTTTTTTCACTAATCCTTCAGCGGTCACCATCAGCACAAAATTCTTTTCGTCGAATTCTTTCACGGTAAGAAATGCGGTGATTTCTTCCGACGGATCTTTCGCAATGAGATGGACGATTGATTTCCCTTTCGTAGTCCGCCCGCCTTCGGGAATTTCAAACACTTTCAGCCAGTAACATTTTCCTTGGTCGGTGAAAAATAAAATGTAGTTGTGCGTGCTGGCGATGAACACATGTTCGACAAAATCATCTTCGCGTGATGCTGCGCCGGTCACACCTTTGCCGCCGCGGGATTGTCTGCGGTAGCCGCTTACCGGGAAGCGTTTGATGTACCCGCTGTGACTGATCGTGATGACGACTTCTTCCTGCGCGATCATATCTTCAATGCGGAATTCCTCGAAGTCGTACACTATTTCCGTGCGGCGTTCGTCGGCATAATTTTTTTTGATCTCAAGCAATTCTTCCTTGATGATCTCCATTTGAAGCTGCTTGCTGCCGAGAATTGCTTTCAACTTATTGATCAGCTTGATTGTCTCGCGGTATTCATCTTCGATTTTTTTCCGCTCCAAACCGGTAAGGCGCTGGAGCCGCATATCAAGAATTGCCTTCGCCTGAATTTCCGACAGTTTGAATTTCTTCATCAAACCAGCTTTGGCGGTCTCGACATCTTTTGACGCTTTAATAAGTTTAATGATCGCATCGATATTATCGAGCGCGATAATGTATCCTTCGAGAATGTGCGCACGGGCTTCCGCCGCATCGAGATCGAATTTTGTCCTGCGGACAACAACCTCGTTTCGATGCTCAATATATTTTTGGAGCATCTCCTGAAGTGTGAGAACGCGCGGACGGCCGTCCACAAGCGCCAGCATAATCACGCCGAATGTTGTTTGCATCTGCGTGTGCTTGTAGAGATTGTTCAGAATGATGCCGGCATTCGCATCGCGCTTTAACTCAATCACAATGCGCAGTCCGTCGCGGTCGGATTCATCGCGAATATCGGAGATATCTTCTATTTTTTTCTCACGCATCAGCTCGGCAATTTTCTCAATGAGGCTCGCCTTGTTAACCTGATACGGAATTTCAGAAACGATAATGCTTTGACGGTCACCTTTCCCGGTTTCAATATTTGCTTTTGCGCGGACAACGATGCGTCCCCGTCCGGTGGTGTACGCCTCTTTTACTCCTTCGTAGCCGTAGATAATTCCGCCAGTAGGGAAATCCGGCGCCTTGACATGTTTCATCAACTGCTGATTGGAAATATCCGGATCTTTGATCATCGCAATGCAGCCGTCAACCACTTCGCCCAAATTATGCGGCGGAATATTGGTCGCCATGCCGACTGCAATGCCGCTCGAGCCGTTCACCAAAAGATTTGGAACGCGTGCCGGAAGGACAGACGGCTCTTGCAAGGTGTCGTCAAAATTGGGAACAAAATTGACGGTGTTCTTCTCAAGATCGCGCAGCATTTCTTCTGCGAGGCGTGAGAGACGGACTTCTGTGTACCGCATTGCCGCCGGCGAGTCACCGTCAATCGAACCGAAATTTCCCTGTCCGTCAACGAGCATATAGCGCATAGAAAAATCCTGCGCCATGCGGACGATGGTGTCGTACACAGCACTGTCGCCATGCGGGTGGTACTTGCCGAGCACTTCGCCGACGATGCGTGCACTTTTCTTATACGGACGATTTGCTAAATTACCGAGTTCCTGCATTCCAAACAGCACGCGCCGGTGCACCGGTTTCAAACCGTCACGCACGTCGGGAAGCGCACGCGCAACAATGACCGACATTGAGTAATCAATGTACGAGCCGCGCATTTCGTCTTCGATATCAACAGGAATTATTTTTTCATTCTGTGTAGCCATGCCGTATTATTCTCTCTGCGATAGTGATCCTACAATCCAACTTTGTTCAATAGATAATCTATCTTTCCGCGCATTCCCAATCCGTAACCGAAACGGGACGCCGTGCCTCTTCCTCGATGTGCGATGTAGTCCTGAACCGGAAAATCGTGCACGAAATACCCACACTGCTGCGCTGCTGAAAAGTTTTTCAGTGTTGGCATGCCGTGATGTTCAAACTGGGGAAACAACAAATAAAGCTCGCGTCTGAGCATCATGTATGGCGACTGCACAACGGGCGTCCCGCTTTCCGATGGAAAGCCGCGTTTATTGACATGATTCAACCGACCGATTGCGTACAATTTTTTTTCTTCTTCAATTTTTTTTACCATCACTTCTAAAAACTCGCCGCGGTGTGTTTCTGTGTCACTGTCAAGGAAGAAGGCAAAATCCGTTTTCACTTCATGCATAGCGCGATGCATTGCGGGTCCGTGGAAAATATTTTTTTCTATAAAGAGTGCAGCGGTATTATTATCCCGTGCTTGTAACTCTTCAATCTTTTTTCGCGATCCGTCTTTCGAGCCGTTGTCGACGATCAGCATCTGGACATTCGGATAAAATTCTCTGAACGAATGTACTGCGGTGCCCAAAATGTCCGGCGTTTGAAAATTAGTGACAATAACTGTTACCGCATCATACATCAAGATTTCGGACATACTTTGCATTCTTTTCAATGAATTCTCTGCGCGGCTCCACTTCGTCTCCCATGAGAATTGAAAACGTGCGGTCGGCATCGGCGGCGTTTTCAATTGAGACCTGCAGAACGGTACGGGTCTCCGGATTCATCGTCGTTGACCACAACTGTTCAGGATTCATTTCTCCCAAACCTTTGAACCGGGAGATCACAATGTTACCGATTTTTGTTCCCCCTTCTTCCGGAAGCGTTGCTTCTTCTTCGTCATTGCTGTTCGCTGTTTTCTTATCGCTCTTCAGCCGTTTTACAATCTCGTCGCGCTCTTCTTCATCATAAGCGTAGTGTTCCTGTTTACTCTTTTTGATTTTGTACAACGGCGGCTGCGCAATATACACGTGGCCAAGCTCGATCAATTCGCGCATGTAACGATAGAATAACGTGAGGAGCAGTGTGCGAATGTGTGAACCGTCAACATCGGCGTCGCACATAAGAATAATTTTCCCGTAGCGGATTTTTTCCGGATTGAATTCTTCTCCGACACCGGCACCGATTGCGGTGAAGATATTTCTGATTTCTTCATTCTCTAAAATTTTGTGAAGCCGTGCCTTCTCAACGTTTAGAATTTTTCCTTTCAACGGAAGAATTGCCTGAAAGCGCCGGTCGCGTCCTTGCTTTGCGCTTCCACCCGCAGAATCGCCTTCGACAAGATAGAGCTCGCAATGTTCCGGATCGTTAATCGAACAATCGGCAAGTTTTCCCGGAAGCCCGCCGCCATCAAGCGCATTTTTCCTCCGCGTCAGATCGCGTGCCTTGCGTGCAGCTTCCCGTGCTTCTGCCGCACGGAGACTTTTTTCAATCAGGCGCTTTGCGTCGGTCGGATTCTCCTCAAGCCAGTTTGAAAGCTGCTGCCCTATAACCGACTCAACAATGCTTTTTACTTCGCTGTTGCCGAGCTTCGTTTTCGTTTGTCCTTCGAATTGCGGCTCCGGTACTTTCACGCTTACGACGGCCGTCAATCCTTCACGAAAATCGTCGCCTGTGAGTTGAATTTTTCCTTCCTTCACCAATCCGTTTTTGTACGCGTGATTGTTCAGCGTACGCGTCAGCGCAGTTCTGAATCCGACAAGATGCGTGCCGCCTTCATGCGTGTTGATATTGTTGACATACGAAAATAAATTTTCGTTGTACTGGTCGTTGTATTGAAACGCCGTTTCTACTTCGACCGCTCTGCCGTTTTCATCCTTATCCGATCCTTTTGCATAGAAAACCTTTTTCATGAACGATGGCCGCGTCGCGTCGATGTACTTCACAAACTCGACAAGTCCGCCCTCGAAATGAAAATGTTCTGTTTGTTCCTGCTTGTTGCGAAGATCGGTAATTTCAAGTGTGACTTCCGGATTAAGGAACGCGAGTTCACGAAGACGTTCGGCAAGCGTTTCAAATTTAAATAGACGGTTCTTGAAGATTGTACCATCCGGCATAAAAGTGACTTTTGTTCCCGTCATTCCTTTCTCACTCTTGCCGATAACTTTCACCGCCTCAACCGGATCGCCCTTTTTGTATTTCTGAAAGAATACCTTTCCGTCAAGCCGCACTTCTACTTCAAGCCATTCGCTTAACGCGTTCACCACCGACACACCGACACCGTGGAGTCCGCCGGAAACTTTGTACGTGTTCTTGTCAAATTTTCCGCCGGCATGCAGCATGGTCATAACAACTTCGAGCGCAGATTTTTTTTCTTCCTGGTGAATATCGGTTGGAATTCCGCGCCCGTCATCAACCACGGTCACGCTGCCGTCTTTGTTAATCTTTACCTCGATGTTGCGGCAATATCCCGCAAGCGCTTCATCAATTGAATTGTCAACAACTTCATACACAAGGTGGTGAAGCCCGCGCGCGCTGACATCGCCGATATACATTGCCGGGCGGCGGCGCACCGCTTCAAGTCCTTTGAGAACTGTGATGTCGTCGGCGGTGTAGTCGCCGTTATTCTTTTTTGTTTTGGATTTGTTTGTTACTTCTGCCAAATGTTTTACCCTGCTGATATAAAATAATTATCGGAATCGAATGTCTTTAATTGTTTCAGAATTCATCGCTGTGTGAATTTTTTCCAAAATTTCTTTTTTTCGAAATATCAACTCTGTCCGCCATGGCGCGGCTGTCACTCTTACAAACACAACACAGCCTTCAACTTTTTCGACTTGTGTAACACGTGCTATTTGTTCACCGACAAGTTTACTCCATAGGTCAACAACGCCGTACTGTTTAATTTTTGTTTCAATACCCAATTGCTGCAGAAGCGTATCGAGAACGCCGCTGATCGGTTTTGGAGAATCACTAATCATGCGATCGCCGCCTCTTTTGCAGAAACCGCCGAGCCGTTGCGGATGAATATTTTCTGTTTCTCACCGTTCCACACAAGTGCATTGTGAAACACGCTTTCGGTTGTCGTTGTAATAAATGTCTGCGCGAGGTTTTCTATAAAACTGACAAGACGTGTCGAACGTCGTTCGTCCAATTCGCTGAACACATCGTCAAGCAAGAACACCGGCGTTTCGGTGCAGCGCTCTTTCAAATAGAAAAATTCTGCAATTTTCAGCCCGATAAGAAATGTTTTGTGCTGTCCCTGCGATGAAAATGTTCGCAGGCGAAGTCCGTTTAAAGAAAAAGCAACCTCGTCGCGGTGCGGACCAACAAGCGTTGTGCCTGTTTTTATTTCGTCGCTTCGTTTCTGTTCCAGCGCACACCGGCATCGCTCTTCGATCGCCGCTACCGAATCGTCGGGGGAACATTCTATCTGCGGCTCGTATTCGACCATGGGTGTTTCATTGATATCGACAATGCTTGCGTAGGCGTTCGAAACGTATGGCGAAAATTCTTTGAAGAATTGAGCTCGCTTTAAAATTATTTTTGCACCGCGCGTAATGAGCGACTCTGTCCAAGGTGCAAGACTTATTTCGTCTCCGCCGGTGAACATTTTTTTTCTTGCCGCCTCCGCTAAAATTTTATTTCGTTGCCGAAGCGTACGCCGATATTCAAGCATGTCATCAATATAAATTTTGCTTGATTGTGAAATTACCAAATCCATGAATTTTCGCCTGTCGGCCGGAGTGCCGAAAGTGATGCTGCTGTTTTCCGGCGAAAGAATAACGATTGGATATTTTCCAATCACAGATGAAAACGTTTCGACTTCCCGTTGACCGATAAAGTAGCGGCGCTGTTTCAGCGCTGCATCATAGACGACACGAATGTCAAGTTCAGTACCGAGGTCTAGGAGAAGTGTGCCCCGAATATCGAAGAACTCTTTTCCCTGTTGAATCACCGTGCTGTCGTTTGCGGCATAGAAGCTTTTCGTCAAACATAAGTATGAAAGCGCCTCCAGCACATTTGTTTTCCCTTGTCCGTTCTCTCCGAGCAACACATTGGTTGCGGTTTTGAACTCCAGTTCTGTATCGGTGTGATTGCGAAAGTTCCGGAGCTGTGCGCTCACAATTTTCATACATCGCTTTGACGTCAATTATTCAGCCGGACCGGCATGACCAGCATCAACACATCCTCGCCTTCTTTTTGTGAATGAGGTAAAACGATTCCGGCACGTGTCGGAGAATTGAAATGGAACACAACTTCGTCGGATTCAATGTGGGTAAGAATATCGGAAACATAGTTTGAATTGAAGCCGATCTCCATTGATTCAGCGGAATACTCGCATGAAATCGTCTCTTTTGCTTCACTGCCAAAATCAATGTCTTCCGCGGCAATTGAAAGCTCGTTGTCTTTGACGCTCATTCGTATCTGGTGCGTTGTTGAACTGGAATACAGCGAGACGCGCCTCACCGATGCAAGCAGTTGGCTTGTGTTGACAGTAAGATGTTTTTCGTTGTCCAGTGGAATTACAGATTCATAGTTGGGATAATTTTCTTCGATAAGCCGTGACACGAGCGTTGTTCCCTGAAATTGAAACATCACGTGAGAATCGTTTACATATATTTTAATCATTCCCTCTTCGTTAAACTTTGCAACAAGATTCAATGCTTTTGCCGGAATGACAATATCTTTTTTAAATTTCGACTTCAAGGCTTTATTCTTTGTGCGCACAAGACGATGTCCATCTGTCGCAACCGCACAAATTTCTGTGTTCTTCACCTGAAAAAAAATTCCCATCATTGCAGGACGAAGTTCGTCAGTACTGACAGCAAATGATGTTTTATTTATGAGACGGCGTAATGCTTCAATATCTATTTCAATTTCATTTTCGCTTTTAAACTGCGGGGTTGTGGGGAATTCTTCATTCGATTCACCGGTTAACGCATATTCACCGTTTTCGGTCACCATTTTAATTTTATTGTTTTCGGTATCTACAGAAAACATTACTTTTGTATCCGGTAAGGCGCGAACCGTGTCAATAATTCTTTTTGCGGGAACGGCAATTTTTCCATTTTCCATTCCGGAAACTTGTACATCAACAGACATAGCAATTTCAAGATCGGTTGCAGTTATTTTTAAAATGTTGCCGGTAACATCGAAAAGGAGATTTTCGAGGATGGGAAGTGTTGAACGTGTTGGAACAACACCACTCACTTTCATCAACGCTTTTTGTAATTCACTGCTCGATACATGAAATTTCATTTGTGTCTCCTTTGGTTTTGAAGACTTAGTGGCAAAATAAGCATGGGAAAATATATAAAATAATAAGCCTAATTTCAAGGCTGATTATTTCTATAATTTTATGATAAACAAAGACTTATAGATATTTCTAATAATAATATATATAAGTAATTACAATAGTAATAATAAGGAATGTTCATATGTTTACAACACAAAACAATCTCTAAATTTTAAATGATATAAAAGAGTTTTTAGTGGAAAAAGTGAAAAATCAATAGTTGTTTTACTGTTGGTAATTAAAAAGATATGCACAACCGAAAAGATATTCTAAATTAAAAATACAAATCATAAAAATAATAACACGTTACAAACACCAACACACATGATTTCAACAGTAGTGAGTGAATAAAAAAATCTCGCCACGGCGAGATTTTTTATTCAAAGAAGCTATCCAAAATTACTCAACGAATAGCATTTTCAATTTTTCTTTTTATTGATTGTAGTGTGTCGCGGTATTTACTATCAAGTTTCAGTTGGTCTTCCACTGATTGGTACGCGTGAATTACAGTACTATGATCGCGTCCGCCAAAATGTAACCCGATTGTTTTAAGAGAACAATTGGTCATCTCCTTGGCGATATACATTGCAATTTGCCGCGCATTGACAATTTCCTGTTTCCGCGTTTTTGCGCGCAACAGGTCGGCCGGCAAGTCGAAAAATTCTGCAACAATGCGTTGTATTTCTTCAACATTAATCGGAGACCGCACATCACTGACAACCAACCGCAGTACATCGCGGGCAAGATCAATATTGATTTCGCGGTTTTCAAGCGATGCTTTTGCAAGAAGGCTGATTAAGCAACCTTCAAGTTCGCGAATGTTTGAAGTAACGTTTGCGGCAATGAAATCCAAAACTTCCTGTGGAACGTCAATACGATCATCTTCACTTTTTTTCCGTAAAATTGCCGTGCGTGTTTCAAGGTCCGGCGGCTGAATATCTGCCGTAAGTCCCCATTGAAAACGAGAAATCAAGCGCTCATCTAAACCCCTTAATTCTTTTGGCGGCTTATCGGAAGAAAGTACAATCTGCTTGCCTTCCTGGTGAAGTGTATTAAAGGTATGGAAAAAGCTGTCTTGTGTTTTTTCTTTGCCGGAAAAGAATTGAATGTCGTCAACAATCAGCAGATCCATGCTGCGGTAGTAGTTTGAAAAATCCCGCATTGTATCAGCACCAATCGCGTCTACGAAATCAATTGTAAATTTTTCACTCGAAACATAGCAGACCCGTTTTGCCTTTCCATTTTCTAAGGCGTAGTTGCCAATAGCCTGAATAAGATGTGTCTTTCCTAATCCCGTACCGCCGTAAAGCACAAGTGGATTAAACGAGGTGCCGCCCGGATTATTTCCTACGGCTAATGCAGCTGCACGTGCAAGCTGGTTGCTGTCGCCTTTGATAAAATTGTTGAAAGTGTAACGCGGGTTCAAATAGGTTTTTACGGGCTGAAGATTGTCTGCTTTCGGAATAGATGGCGAAGCCACAAAACTCTTATTGCTCAGAGGTTCAACAGCTTGCGCATGGATAGACAACGGTTGCACCGAGGATATTGTGTCAGACACACCATCTTCAACCGGAGGAATCACTACATAAGTTAAGCGTGCATCACCACCAACAACCCGCGCAAGAGTATTTTTTATTAGCACATAATAGTGCTCTTCCAACCACTCGTAAAAGAACTGGCTGGGTACCTGAACGCTCAGTTCGTTACTTTCGAAATTAATAGCCTTGATTGGCTCAAACCATGTTTTGTAACTCTGACTTGCAATTTGTTGTTGAATCAGTGCAAGACACTCTAACCACAATCGCTCAGCATCTTTGGAAGCCACCGAGCTCACGAGAGGCTCTGTTGAATTTTCCATAGACATTATTGTTGGAATTAGACCGGGTTTATAAACATATTATTAACGGTTGTCAACATATTTGTGCACAGTGGGTGCCCATAGAAATTATGAAGTTATCAGCATTTCAAAAATTATACACATGAAAGGAAGAGGTGTAACGCATTGATTTATCTAATTCAAAAACTCTTATAGACCACTTGTCAACATACAAACCAACCTTAAAATATGCCAATGTAATCCGATGAAAAAGCATTCCCTTACTACGGCAAAGTTATCCACACATTATTAACCAGACAACGAAGACCGTTTGGGGAATAGATTATACAACATTGACACAAGGTTTGTCAAGAGAAAAAATTACAGAACGGAAAAACTTCTTGTTTCTCAGTCGCTTTTTTTTTATTTTCCTTTACTATTTTTATGCGAAGATTGAGAGGATTGTCATAGCAGTGGCAACCCTTTTTTGTTTCAACAGAATGGAGCGTTAGAATGAAACGAACATATCAGCCACACCGCCGTAAACGCAAAAACACACACGGCTTTCGTGAAAGGATGTCTACAAAGAACGGCAGAAAAGTCCTTTCTCGGCGGCGCGCCAAGGGCCGCCATAAATTGACCGTAAGCGACGAGCGCTAAGCAGCTCGACGGCGTACTCTATGCGCGTTGATTCTTTTACCGTCCCCGAAAGAAAGGGGCAAACGGTGTGCGACAAACACTTCGAAAATCTGAGATTCTAAGCGGCCACCTTTCATTTGAGCAAGTTCTCCAGAATGGCGCGTGTGTGCGAGGAAGTTTACTGCATTGTTTTGTTCTCACCTCACACAAACCGTCCTCGGATGAAAATAAAAAATCTTCCCTGCGTGTTGGTTTTGCAGTTCCGAAAAAACGCGTGGCACTTGCAACAGAAAGAAATCGCGTGAAACGGTTGCTGCGCGAAGTGTTCAGAAAAAATAAGGAACAGTTATACCACGCTCTTAGCGCAGACGACAACACTCTTTCAATCATTATCATGTATCGCGGCGGATTAACAGAGAAAAGAATTTTGTATGCCGACATTGAACGCGAATGGAAACAATTAATTCCACAGATACTTTCCGTGAAGCGAAGCCAATGAAACACGTTATGATTATAATGATCCGCGCATATCAGATGTTGATTTCGCCGCTTCTTCCGCCAAACACTTGCCGGTTTTACCCAACATGTTCACAATATTCCATTGATGCATTTCAAAAATATGGTTTTTGGAAAGGCTGGTGGTTGATGGTGAAGCGGATTTCAAAATGCCATCCATGGCACGACGGCGGATACGATCCCGTCCAATAATTATCTCACGCAGAAATTGACTTGGAGCAAAGGTAATGAATCAAATGGATAGACAGACAACGCTTGGTTTTATTTTGATTGCCGTTGTGTTGATGGTGTGGATGTGGTGGTCGGCGCCGAAGCAAGTGCCTCCGTCTAAAACCGGCACCACTTCACTTGCCACAACAGATTCGTCGAAGCAAATTCAATTACTTCCTAAACAATCGGTCAACACGGAAAAAAACATTCAAGCCCGACCGACATCGGCAACGACTGCTGCGTTGCAGGATTCGCTTGGAAAATTTTTTTCCGGTGCCGCAGTGGGCAATGAACGCACGATCACCATCGAAACCGATCACTATATCGCAGAAGTTTCCACACGCGGCGGTGTCATTAAAAAGTGGGAGCTTAAAAAGTATAAGACATGGAATCAAAGTCCGGTGGAATTAGTGCCAAGCGGTAAAGGTGGTGATTTCAGCCTGCTCTTCACCTCGTCGGACGGTAAACTGATTGATACAAAAAGTCTTTATTTTCAAACAAGCACACCGGCAACCTATATTCATCTTTCCGGCGACAATGAATACAAAATTGATTTTACGTTGAACGCCGGACCGGGTCGCATTGTTAAAACACTCATTTTCAAAAACGGCACATATACGTTTGATGCTGATTTTCAATTTGACAACATGGAAAGCATCATCGCAAATTATGAATATCAGCTTGTCTGGGAAGACGGCTTACAATATGCCGAATATAACAGTCTTGAAGAATCGCGATATTCAAAGGCGTATTCATACGCAGGCGGAGAAGTAACCGAGATTGATGCATCGTCGCAGGGTGAAACGCCGACATCGAACACCAATGGGACCACCGAGTGGGTAGCAAGTACAACAAAGTACTTTGGCGTTGCCCTTCTTACACATAACAAGAAAGCCGACGGCGCATATCTTGAAGGTGAGCACATCAGCGAGCCGAACAACGGTGTTGTGAAACGGTATTCCATCGCGTTGAAAATGCCGTTTCAGAATGCAAGTGACCGCAATGTTTCCTTTACGGTGTTTCTCGGTCCGCTGGATTTCAAGCTCATCAAAGGAATGAATCGCGGGCTTGATAACATTATCAGTTTAGGATGGTCGTGGCTGCGCCCGATTACAGAATACGTCTTCATTCCGTTGTTTCGGTTTTTGCATTCATTCATCTCAAACTTCGGCATCGTTATCATTGTTTTTTCGATCATTGTGAAAGTCGCGCTCAACCCGCTCACGAAAACCAGCATGAAGTCGATGAAAAAAATGCAATCGCTTCAGCCGATGATGGAGGAAATTCGCGCAAAATACAAAGATGAACCGGCGAAGATGAATGAGCAAGTGATGAAACTGTACCGCGACTATGGCGTGAATCCGGCGGGAGGCTGCTTGCCAATGCTGCTTCAGATGCCGATTCTGTACGCGCTGTATGCCGTTTTTACCAACTCCATTGAATTACGGCAGGCTGGTTTTATGTGGTGGATTACCGACCTTTCCACTCCCGACCCGATTGTGCAACTCCCATTCACAATTCCGTTTATCGGAATGCATCAGATCAGCGGACTCGCACTGTTGATGGCAGTGACAATGTTTATTCAGCAGAAAATGACGGTGAAAGATCCGCGTCAGAAAGCAATGGTCTGGATGATGCCGGTGATGATGATGCTCATCTTCAACAATCTTCCGTCGGGATTGAACTTGTATTATTTTGTGTTCAATGTTCTCTCAATCGGTCAACAGCTTCTCATCAATAAGCAGCACGACAAAGAGCCGATGCAAAAAGTGCCGCAGAAAAAACGCAAGACGTCTTTGATGGATGCACTCTCGCGCAATCTTGCAGAGAAGTCAAAGCGGAAGTAGTGAATAACAGCAAAATAAAAATGACGGAGTTACTTAAAAGCTCCGGCATTTTTATTTTGTGAGAGAAATTTTTTTCTTACGCCTGTGCAGCTTTTGATTCAACATGTTTTTGAGCCGCCTCGCCCAGCCAGCCGCCGAGAAGCGACAAAATAAACCCGCCCGCCAAACCGATAATCATGTACGACACAGGAATATCGTCCGCACCGAAGCCGTAATAAAGGGAAAAGAAATTTAGGATAACACCCACAACACCGGCAAGCGCCGCTTCAAGTATTGTCACGCCGGGAGATTTATATCCGACAATATATCCGGTAATAACAAAACTTACGCCAAGCGAAACTAAAATTCCGGTTATACCGTACGCAAGCAAAACGAAAAAACCAAAAACCAGAATATTGTTGAGAATAAAACCGATAACCGCACCCGCAATCACCCACGCCCATTCAAGTCCTCCGGCTTTTTGATTTATTTTCATTTGTTTAATGCGTTCAGCGGTGCCCTGTAGCTCTTCGCCAACCCAGCCGCCGAGCAGCGCAAGAAGGAACCCGGCAATTGGCGCGGCGATCATTTGTCCTTCGGGCGGATTGTAATCGAAGAGATAATGGAAAAGGACAATGAGAATGATCATCGCCAGTAATCCGCCGATCGCCGGCTCGCGCACGGTATAACCAGCCGATTTGTAACCGATGATAATTCCCATAATGACAAACGACAACAATCCAATGAACATTGGAATGTAGTACGTGTGAAAAGTTTCAGACATGATGTAAAAAAGGAACGTCGCTAAAACGACACTAACAACAGTTCCAACAACAACCCATCCCCACTCTAAATTATTCTTTTTAGAAATTTCGTCTGGCATGTCAACCTCCGTATGAAATCAGCAGAAGACTACAACCGTACAATGGGAATTTCTCTAATTTGATTCTGAAAGTCAAGGTTGCATATTGCCTTCCATTGCCCGAAAAGCTATTTTGGGAAACACATAAAATGAAAAAGTATATTTCAACAGTCAGAAATTTTTTGCATTCCGGGCTGATAACGCTCTTGCTTAACACGACATGGTGTTTGCCGTTGTTTTCCCAGTCAAGCAATGTAAAATTCGGGCATCTTTCAGTTGAATCTGGATTATCACAGAACTCTGTTTATGTTGTGTATCAGGACCACGAAGGATTTATGTGGTTCGGCACCGCCGACGGACTAAACCGCTATGATGGTCACTCATTTACCGTTTTCAAGCACCGCCAATCCGATTCGACCACGCTGAGCAACAGCACTATTCGGTCAATCTTTGAAGACAGGAAAGGGAATCTGTGGGTAGGCACAGACCGCGGATTGAATCTCTTTAACCGTTCCACGGGGACATTCCTTCGTTACAACCTGCGAAACGAAGATTCCACGGACGCGATTGTGGGTGGAATAACCAGCATGTTCGAAGATAAAACCGGAACGCTTTTCATTGGAAGCAATACTCTTGTTGCATGTGAAGTCGGCTCACCCCCGCAAACCCGAATAAACCAATTTCATGTTTATCGAAACGGGGAAACAAATAGCCCAACAATCGCAGAAATTAATTCCATCTTTGAAGATAAAGAAGGGCGGTTGTGGGCAGCGACAAGCGATGGATTGTGGAGCGTTGACCGCAGGAGGAAAATAATTCTTCCCTATCCGTTATTTGAAAACCCGCGCCGCAGATTAAACCTCGGTGTGAACAGCATTATTGAAAATGAACCGAACACAGTGTGGCTAGGCACAAGTGAATTTGGACGCAGGCTGCTGGAGTTTCATTTTCCATCACACGTTGTGCGCTGGCGCGAGCTGTTGATCAAAGCGGCGCCTGAAACACTTACAATGCTGCGCCACTCTCTCGTAGCGGCTGTTGAAAACGACAGCAATGACAATCTGTGGATTGGAACATATGGCGAAGGAGTGTTTAGAATTGCACGCGAGTCAGGTTACGCAACACAGTTTATTCATAATGCGGGCAACAACAACAGCTTAAGCTTCGATCTCATTAAAACAATTTTTGTTGATCGTTCCGGAATAGTGTGGATCGGAACCGACGGCGGCGGTGTCAGCTTTGCCGATCCTCATCGAAAGCAATTTGTTCATTATGCTCACAATCCGTTCGACGCGAACAGCATAAGCGGAAATTTTTTAAAATCTATTTATGAAGATCGGAAAGGCCGGCTATGGGTCGGAACAATTCACGGCGGGCTGAATTGTTTCGACAAGAAAAGCGGCACGTGGAAACACTATCAACACGGCCCTCGCAATCGAAACAGCATTTCAAATGACAACGTGTTTTCCATCGTTGAAGATGCTGCGGGCGCCCTTTGGCTTGCGGAAGGAAACGGCATTGATAAATTCGATCCGGAAACAGAACAATTCACACATTTCGTTTTGCCTCATTATCAGCTTGCGACAAACTTTGATGATGTGCATGCACTTGCTTTTGATGGAGAAAAAAATCTGTGGATTGCTGCAACAAACGGTGTTTTTATAAGACGCATTGAAACAGATCGCATCGCACACATTCCAAACCTGCCGGACGATTTGTGGGCACTTCATTATTCGAGCGCCGGCATCATGTGGGGCGGCGGCGCCGGCGGCGGGTTGATAAAAATTGATACACGCACTCTTTCTGTTGTCAGATATTCTTCAAATTCTCCGGCAATGCACGCGCTGAGCAATGGAAGCATACGGAGTATTTGGGAAGATTCTACCGGCGCACTTTGGCTTGGTACGGAAGAGGGATTGAATCGGTATAATCCGCAGAAAGAAGCCTTCACGCGTTTTACAGAACGGAACGGGCTTGCAAACGATTTCATTTATGGAGTTTTGGGAGACGACCACGGCAATCTTTGGATTAGCACAAACGGCGGCTTATCCCGGTTCACGCCGCATAATCCAGCGGGGAGGCAATTCCGAAATTTCGATGTGACCGATGGATTGCAAGCGAACGAGTTCAACACTGGCGCTTATTGTAAGGGAAGCAACGGCGAAATGTTTTTCGGAGGTGTCAACGGTTTGACGGCATTCTTCCCAGATTCGATACACGATAATCCGTACATTCCGCCGGTAGATATCACGGTGATGAAGACAAGAAAAGGGAACGTGTTTAACGGAGGAAGTCTTGCAGAAGGCGATACAGTAGTTTTAAACTATGACGACAATGATTTCACCATTTCCTTTGTGGCGTTAAACTATACTCAGCCGGAAAAAAATCAGTATGCTTATAAATTGGAAGGGTTTGATGCCCGCTGGATAAATCTCGGCACGGAACGTCAGGTGCGTTTCACAAATATTGATCCCGGCGAGTACGTATTTCGGGTGAAGGCATCGAACAATGACGGTGCATGGAATAATACCGGTGCATCAATTCTGATCCAAATTGTACCGCCGTTTTGGCAAACATGGTGGTTTCGGTTTATCGCACTGTTGCTGACGCTTGGTTTTGTTGGCGGCGGGGCGCGGTATATGACGCTGCGCCGCGTACGGCGGAAAATTCAAGAGCTTCAGCATCAACGCGCGTTGGAATATGAACGCACCCGCATCTCGCAGGACATGCACGACGAGATCGGATCGAGCCTGACACAAATCGCAATCCTCAGCGAGTTGGTGAAGCGCGATCTTCATCCATCGGGTGAAACGGAGAAACACGTAGAGAAAATTTCCGAAACTGCGCGCAATGTTGTTGACAATATGAGCCAAATTATCTGGGCGATTGATCCGAAAAACGACAAGCTCGAAAATCTTGCCGCGTATCTGCATGAATTTCTCGCTGAATATTTTGAAATGGCGGGCATTGACGCCCGGTTTGTTCTTGCCGAAACACTGCCGCTTCAAAAACTGACCGCGAAGTTTCGCCGGAATATTTTTCTTACGGCGAAAGAAGCGGCGAACAACATCGTTAAACATTCTGCCGCAACAAAGGTTGATGTGGAGATCAGCATAGAAAACAATCAATTTCATCTCGCGTTATATGATAACGGCAAAGGGTTCAATCCATCAACAATTTCCGGCTTCGGTAACGGTTTGATGAACATGCGCAAAAGGATTGAAGCGCTTAACGGTGAGTTTACCCTGGATTCTTGTGAAAATAAAGGAACAAAGGCAATTATCTCTGTTCCGCTTTCGCGCGGCGCGGTATAACATTACTACTTTTGTGGTATTGATTGCGCTTATATGACCGCATATATTTCACAGCCACACCGCAGGCAAATGCATTCAGAACAGCGAAATGAAACTCACGTGATTACCGTTGCCATCGTAGAAGATATTGCAGAAATCAGAAACGGGCTGGCGGCACTGATCAATGGCTCGGATGGGTTTCAGTGCATCGGTATTTATCCGGATGCAGAAGAAGCGCTTGCCAAAATTCCCGATGAACTTCCCGACGTTGTGTTGATGGATATCAATCTGCCCGGCATGTCGGGAATTGAATGTATTCAGAAATTGAAAGCACTGCTTCCCGCCCTTCAGGTTATGATGCTCACGGTATTTGAAGATGAAGACCAAATCTTTAAATCAATTCTTGCAGGCGCGAGCGGTTATTTGCTGAAAAAAACGCCGCCGGTAAAATTGCTTGAAGCAATTCAGGATTTGCACAACGGCGGCTCGCCGATGTCAACAGGAATTGCGCGCAAGGTGGTTCATGCGTTTCAAATGATGGGTGTTTCATCAAAGGATACGGAAAATCTGAGCAAGCGAGAGCTGGAAATTCTCTCCTATCTTGCCAAAGGCTACCGCTACAAAGAAATCGCCGATGCTCTTTCAATCAGCATTGAAACCGTTCGCACGCACCTCCGCAACATCTACGAAAAACTCCACGTTCGCTCCCGCACCGAAGCCGTGTTGAAATATTTGAACAGGTGAGAGTGAGATTTGGGTCCCGAGATTTAAGATTCAGGATTCAAGTTTCAAGTCCCGCCTCTGGCGGAAAAGTTTCACAATCCATTTTTCCTTTTCCATCTTCCCTGGATAAAAATTACTACTTTTGTGCGATTGTATGGGAGCGTGCTGTGTAGTATTTTCACGGCAATGCGGAACGAAAACGAATCGCTGAATTGAAAAACAGAAAAATCGTTCACATCGCACGGGCAATTTCCAGATTTCTCTGCGTCGCAATCGGCGGCGTTCAATAATTGCCGGTTTTAAATTCCAAAAATTCAAATAGAAAAAGGCAGTCAAAATGAAAAAAGCACTTTCGTTATTGTTTGTAATTACCATTATTGCGTTTCAACAATCTGAAGCTCAATGGGTTCAGACAAGCGGGCCAACGGGCGGCAGCATCGGCACGCTTGCCGTTTCCGGCTCGGATATTTATGCCGCAACATATGGAAGCGGAGTTTTCCACTCGACCGATAACGGAGCGAACTGGACCACCGTGAATGCAGGATTGACAGACATGCAGGCTTGGTGTGTCGCTGCTCGCGATACGTTGGTCTTTATCGGAACTCAAACAGGCGGACTCTTTTATTCTACCGACAGAGGGATAAGCTGGGCGAAATCGGGTACAATGACGAACATCACCACCTTTGCCGCACTCAACGATACCACACTCTTCGTCGGCACGTATAGCGGTGTTTATCGCTCCATTGATACCGGAAAGACGTGGTCTGTCGTGAACTTCGGTTTGTCGACCCCCTATATTTACTCTCTTATTGTATCCGACACTGTTCTTTATGCCGGAACCTCAAATGGCGGTGTTTTCCGATCCACCAACAAAGGCACAAACTGGACCGCGGTGAATACAGGGCTCACCAACAAGTACGTAAACGCGCTTTGTATTTTCGACACAATGCTTTTTGCAGGGACAAACAATGGCGTTTTTCGCTCTACAAACAATGGAACAAACTGGACGGCAATGAACACAGGCCTGGCAAATTATACTTCCGTCAAGTCGCTCATCGTTTCCGACACAAATCTTTTTGCCGGAACGACAAATGGTATCTTTCTTTCTGCCAACAAAGGAGCAAGCTGGAGTGCAGTAGATACCGGTTTAACCAACAAGCAGGTTTTCACTCTTGCTGTGTCAGGTACAAATCTTTTTGCCGGAACGAATGGAGACGGAGTTTTCCTTTCGACCAACAATGGTGCGAACTGGACAGAAATCAATGCTGGCTTGATCAACATTGGTGTTAACTCGCTTACGGTTAGCGGTTCGGATATTTTTGCCGGAACTCAGAACCGCGGAGTCTTTCTTTCCACCGACAACGGCACAAGTTGGAATAGAGTTGATTCTGGGTTGACAAACCTGTCAGTTCAAAGCATTGCAATTTCCGCGGCAAATATATTTGCCGGAACAAGTGGCGGCGGAGTTTTTCTTTCTACGGACAACGGCACAAGCTGGAATGCAGTCAACACTGGCTTATCGAATTTGTACGTAAACAAGCTCGCTGTTTCCGGGACAAGTCTCTTTGCCACAACATCGAGCGGCGTCTATCGCACCACCAACAATGGCACAAGCTGGATCCCCACCGACTCCGGGTTAACCAATCAATATACGGGAGCAATTCTCGCTTCCGGTACGAATATTTTTGTGGCAACGGCTGGCGGCGGAGTTTTTCTTTCCAGCGACAATGGCGTAAGCTGGGCCGCCGTAGATTCCGGGTTGGGCGAGAATTCTTATGTTGATGCTCTTGGTATCAGCGAAGATGGTACTCATCTTTATGCCGGCATGAGAGGAAACAGTATTTATCTTTCCACCGACAATGGTACAAGCTGGTCGCAGGCCGGATACCCGAATGCGCCATGGGTGAGTTGCTTTGCTGCATCCGGCACGAATATTTTTGCTGGGACAAGCAATACAGGCAACACCGGTCTCTATCTTTCTACCGATAATGGTGCAGGCTGGTCCGAAAAAAATACCGGCCTGACAGACAGCTACGTCATGGCTCTTGCAGTTTCCGGATCAGATCTCTTCGCTGCGACCATTTCCAACGGAGTCTGGAAGCGTTCTTTGTCCGATATGATTACATCGGTGAAACAGCATCCGACGGATGTTCCGATGCGATTTAGCCTTAGCCAGAACTATCCTAATCCATTCAACCCGAACACGAAAATCGAATACCGAATATCTAATGCTGAATTTGTAACGCTGAAAGTGTACGACGTTTTGGGAAGAGAAATTGCCACACTTGTAAATGAGCGGAAATCCCCCGGAATGTACGAAGTGAATTTTGATGCGAGTAAACTTTCGAGCAACGTGTATTTCTACCAACTTCGCTCAGGCGCAAACGTGGAGACAAAGCGAATGGTGCTGGTGAAGTAAAAAAATCGAAAGAGCAGAAAAGAATTCCGAATCTCCAAATATATTTTTCATCTAAAGGAGGGTTTATGCTTCAGATAACGCGGCGCACGATGTTTCGCATGATTGCCGGCGCACTTTTTATTTTGAGTGCGGCTCTAGCAAAAGATAACGACAAGCCGAAATGGAAAGCCGAGCTTGACGACGACATCAATGCCATCCGTTTCATTGATAATGACGAGCAGCACGTTCTGCTTGCGAGCGGCAAATATGTTTACCTTTACGATGCACTCTCAGGTCAGAAAGTGTGGAATAAGAAGATAGATGATTACGAGAAAAAGGGGATTCACTACCACATGCTCGTCAACAAATTTCTTGTCAGCACATCGGATGCGGTTCAATGCTACGAAGTTCTCACAGGCAAACTCTTATGGGAAACGAAGCTGAAAGATATTGACCAGAGCGATTTTCAGTGGGCGGATGAAATTACACCTGCCGTTATTACGCTCGCGTATGACAATGTTGAAGTTGGAATAGACATCACAACCGGCAAGGAGCTCTGGCGTGCAGAACATAAAATGCACTCAGACCTCAATTACAGATTGCGCTGGCACCCAATAGACGATAAGACAAAACAGCTTTTAAGCCTGTCCGGCGAGAAAATGGTTTTGTTCGATTATATTAACGGCAAAGCATTGTGCACGGCGGATAATGCCGAATACAATCCCGATCTTGTAAAAAACGGAAGCCCGGTTTTTTATCACGCAGACAACTCAGCGGCTGCAGTAGCGCTGCTCGATGACGAAGTGCTCGTCCTCGATTGCACCGCGGGGAAAGTTAACCGCCTTCCGCTAAAAATGAACACCGATATTTCCGTGCTTCACGCCGCCGATACCGGCTGCGTCGTAGTCGGAAAAGAGAAGTCGCTCTACATCAGCGATGCGGGAAAAGTAACAGAGTTGAATTTCAAAGCCTCGGAGTTTAAGCGCGTTACCGGCATGAACGTAAATGGCAAAAGCGTTGCGATGATTGCTCTTGCCAACAGAATGATGGCGGTTGATGAGCTTGCAGGGACCGTGCTCTGGTCTTCTGCGCCGAACGATCCGTCGTTTGAAGGATTCATTCACCGCATAGTGAAACAAGACGGCGAGAATCTTATTTGCACGTATGCGCGTCCGCGCGATTCCGGCAATGAAGAAGGAACAATGCTCTACGTGGTGAGCGTGGATGCATTGAGCGGAAAAGTGAATTTCCGAACGCCGGTTGCCTTTACGGAACACGTTCCATCATCGGGCGGCGGATTTTTCAAAGCGTATCTTGCTGTAGCAACAATGGGGCTGTCGTTGCTTGCAAACAGCTCCGGGCCCGGTGAAAGCATCGGCATTGATTATACGACAATGGAAGACGGTGATAACATTGTTGTCAACATTGCAACGGTGAAAGGCGCGCTGAATCCCGACACACGGAAATCCACCGGTGAAGGATTTTGTGCTGTCAACATGAAAACAGGCGCGGTTGCGTACAAAAACTATTTTGAAGTGATGGAAGGAATAGATACAGAAGTGAAAGATTACCTTCAATCGCTTCGTGACGGGAACACGTATTATCTCAACGGCTACAAAAAGCTGATTGCATTCGATCTTCAAAACGGGAAAGTGTTGTGGACGCTCGGGAAAGAACTCGACGGCCAGGTTTTCAATCTTGATCTTGTGGACGGTGTGTTGTACGCAAAGCTTGGGCAAAAACAGCAGTCGGCTATTTACGATCCCGGAGATCACAGCTTCTCTGCATACCTGAACAACTACGCACGTGACGCGAGCATTAAATTCAAAAAGCAATTTGACAATGATCCGTACGGCTTTGCGGCGATTGATCCGGCATCGGGAAAACTTCTCTGGCGCTTTGAAACTGATGAAGACCCTTCTATGGCAACACGCGAGTTTGAGCTTGGTTCCCCGTACGCTGGTTCAGTCTGGAATGTTCTGAGCACCACTGCCGGCGATTTTACGCCGATCGTACAAAGTTTTGATTTTACAAAATTTTATCAGCCGGCCACAAAGCGGTTGTTTTATTCAGATGGCTCAAAGCTCTATGCAATTCAAGCGGGTGTAAAAAGTTCAGACGACCCTGTCTGGGAAACAAAATTAGGGAGCGTTGATGCCGGTAAATTCGATTTTGAGAAATCGTTTTCCTACAACGAGCGGCAAAATGAAATGGCAAAGCCGCTCGGCGTTTCGTATGACGGCAAAAACTTGCTTGCGTTTGGAACGGATGGCATCGCATCAGTTGATCCTTCTACCGGTAAAGCAAAATGGAGCCACGAGTGGGATTTTTCCATGGAAACAATGAAAGTCTACCCCGAAGTCGCTGGCGACAAAATATTTTACTGTGTCGGCGGAGAATTTGCGAAGGTGAATCTTGACAACGGCAGCACCGACTGGCAGGTAGAAGTGGACAAGAAGGCGAGCATCTACTTTTCGCCCAAGTGGACGTTTGCCATCAGTCTCTACAAAGATGAAGCGTCGGGTTTTGATATGCGGTAGAAGGTGGAATTACTACTTTTATGTGATTGTGGAGTGTGCGGCACATTGATATATTTGATAGCCAGAAAAATCAGAGACTTCACATTCTAAAATACTTTAGCCCGGCTTTGTTTCATAAACAGCGTTTTCGATCTCCACGGGAGGCAGGTTGCGGCGCTTATAAAGGCAGAAATGAAGCCGGGATTTTTTTAGGTTTGAATTGCATCCCGATATGAAGTGTCGGGAAAAAGCGCGGCATTACAGTTTTTGTCTCCTGGCTGTGGCGCCGTTTTTATGTACATAATGGCGCCGCAGGTTTTTCTATTGCCCGCCATTCGCCGGGCTGCAAACCGTCAAGCGACAGATTGCCGATTTTAATTCTTATCAATCTTAGTGTGGGGTGATTGACCGCCGCCGTCATTCTGCGAACCTGCCGATTTCGCCCTTCCCGTAATGTAATTTCAATCCATGCGGTTGGAACGCTTAACCGTTCACGAACAGGAACGCTGCGTGGCGGAAGCTTTGGTTCTTCGCTTAAGAGTGCGACATCAGCAGGCTTTGTTTTTTTCCCTTTAACAATGACACCATCTCGTAATTGTTGAAGCGCATCTTCCGACGGAATCCGCTCTACCTGTACAAGATATGTTCGTGGATGTTCAAATGCCGGGTCGGTAAATTGGTGATTAATTTCATTGTCGTTGGTGAGAAGAAGCAATCCTTCGCTGTCCAAATCGAGTCTTCCGACGGAATATACATCCGGAGGAAACGGTCCGAATTCCTTTAATGTTCGCCTTTTATGTTTATCGGTGAATTGGCTGAGGACTCCGTATGGCTTGTAGAAAAGGATGTACTGGTGCTGCGAAGAGGATTTCATGGAAATGAGCAAATGTTTCAGCGAGAATTATTTCGTATATCCCATTGCATGATTGAGAAAGCGAACAAGGGGGACGGCTTCTTCAAAAACATCTGCGACGGTTTCTAAGAATGATTCAGAAAAACATTTTTGTTCCGGCAGCGTCACGCCGACAAAAAATTGCTTTAGTTTTAACCACTCAGCCATTGGATGATCTGGTTCGAAGCCTTGCGGTACACGTTGTAGGCGGTTGCCTTCTAACTTACCGAATCGCTTTTTGAAGCTTCGATTTTCGACAATGGAAAGGAAATCGTTTGCATTTGTAGCAATTGCGTGGCGAATTTTTTTGAGCTGATCATTATCTGGCATATAAATTCCACCGCCGAGAAAAACTTCTCCCGGTTCGATGTGAAGGTAATAACCCGAACCTTCGATGCCTTTTGGTTTGCCACGGATCACGAAATGTGCCGCGACGTGAGTTTTATACGGCGTTTTGTCTTTGCTGAATCGAATATCTCGATAAATCCTGAACAAAGAGCGCTTCGGATTTGCGTCAAATTCCGGGGCGAACTTGTCGAAATGCGGTTGAAGCGAAGCAATCAACGACTGCATTGGCAACTTTACGTATGTTTCGTAATCGGCTTTATGCTTTTCGAACCACACACGATTATTGTTTCGCTTCAGTTTTTGAAGGAATGCAATGCCCTTTTTTGGAAATCCCGTAAAAGGAGGAAACAAAATTTCATCAAATGGCAGGTGTGAAATTTGTGTTTTCATAGAGATTATTCTGCGCGATAAATTTTTCCTTCGATTGCCGCCCGAACAAAACCGTCAGCATTTTTTAAGCGCGTTTTTGCTTCCCCTTTTTCCACATTTGCTTTAATCATTACCAATGCAGTTTTTACGTGGAAATCGGCTTTCTCCAAACATTCAGCAGCTTTATCATAATCAATACCCGTTATTGTCATAACAATGCGTTTCGCTCGTTCGCGTAGCTTTTGATTTGTCATTTGAAGGTCAATCATCATGTTCTCGTACACTTTTCCCATTCGAATCATAGCCGTTGTAGTGATCATGTTGAGAACAAGCTTCTGCGCTGTTCCGGATTTCATGCGAGTCGAGCCCATCACGACTTCAGGTCCAACTTCGGGGCAAATAGCAATATTAATTGCTTTGGCAAGCTCCGCATATTCAGGCGCATCAAACTTCGAACGTGGATTTGTGGTCACGTACATCGTGTGTGAACCAAGTTCCTTCGCGCGTTTTACAGCGCCTACTACATACGGTGTGCGAAGGCTTGCAGCGATACCACAAACGACATCCTTTTTTGTAACATGTATGCGGTCTATCTCTTTAGCGCCGTTTTCTTCTTTATCTTCCGCTCCTTCCTGTGCGCGAAACATTGCCTTTTCGCCGCCGGCAATAAATCCTTGGACAAGCTCATAGGGCACGCCATATGTCGGTGGACATTCCACGGCATCGAGCACGCCGAGTCGCCCGCTCGTACCCGCACCGACATAAATGAGCCGTCCGCCATTGCGAAACGCCTGAACAACAAGCTCAACCGCTTTTGTGATATAAGGTATTTCTTTTTCTACGGCAGAAGGGATCTTCTTATCTTCATCGTTTATAATTGTAAGGATTTCCGAGATGGTCCGGGCGTCGATATCCATACTCGACGGGTTCCGTTGCTCGGTTGTAAGATGGTTTAGCTGGTCGAATAATGTTTTTTGTTTAGTCAATGTAATTGTGTGCTTTTATTGAACAATAACTAAGTGTTTTTCAACGTTTGAAAACTCTTCGCTTCCTTTAAATGTAAGCGGTAGAGAATGTATGAAAAGTTTTGGAAAAAATCTCCGCGCGGCTGCCACCTCCTCAGAAAAATTTCCCCCCTTGAACATTACGAGGGAGGGTTTTTTCAAAACCAGTTTATCGGAGAGACTTTCTGACCCATGGTATTCGGCGTCAGTGGGAACCAATATATTCGGAGTTTTATCTTCCTCCAAAAACGGATATCCCCACAAAATCAGGTTGTTTAGATTTGAAACCGCTCTTGCAATAACGACCTTAAACGACTTTTGCATAGAAGTTTGCGCCTGGATATCTTCTGCTCTTCCACAGATGGCCGAAACACTGGAAAGCGGTAGGTCTGAAATAATTGACTGCACCGCCATAACTTTTTTTTGTATAGAATCGAGCAAGACGAATTCAATTTTTGGCAACATAATGCTCAGCGGGATCCCCGGCAATCCACCGCCAGTTCCCAAATCCAACACACGCGCACAGAAGCGAAAATCAATTTTGAATAGAACAGCAATAGACATGAAGATGTGTGCTTTCCACAAATTTTTTTCGTCTTTTCTTGAGACAAGATTAATTTTGTGGTTCCAATGAAGAAGCTGCTCTTTGTACGCTTGAAGCTGCTGAAGCTGTATGGCTGTTATTGAAAGGTTGTTCTTCTTCAATATTGTGTGCAGCCAAAGTTCATCGGTATTCAAGTGTTTTCCAATAAATGTTTCACGTGAAACAGCATGATTTTTTAATTTGTGTTAAAACTTTTGCAGGGAAACGGTTTGTTCCCCTGCGGTTTCTGACGCACGACATAAAATCATATTCTTGCTTCCTATAGAAATGGTAGTGACTTTGGCATCTAATTGTTTCATTGTCACTACTTTCTAAGGTGGATTGCAAGGACAGAAACATCGGAATGTGTTACTCCTGAAATGCGCGATGCTTGACCTACAGAGCGAGGACGAATTCGTTGCAGTCTATCCTTTCCCTCGTTGCTCAACGACTTAATTGAAGTGAAGTCAAAGTTTTCGGGTATCGCGAATTCCTCGAACTTAATAAAGCGTGCAATTTGATCGAACTCTCGCTTGATGTAGCCTTCATATTTAACATCTATTTCTATTTGTTCAGATACATCCAAATAACGAAATGGCAATGTCTGTGAGTTATCTTCGAGTAGCGCGGATAATTCGGCAAGCGCAATGCCCGGCCGTTTAAGAATATTTGATAATCGTTCAGATTCCAAAATTGAAGGCAAGCCCTTCTTCTCAAGAAGCGGGTTTATTTTTTGGGGGGAAATGAAAACCGAGTTCAAATATTCCTCACCGGTTTTGATGAGAGCTTCTTTCGTGTTCAGTTTTAAAATCATTTCATTACTGATCAAACCAAGGCGGGATCCAATTCTCATAAGCCTTCGGTCGGCGTTGTCTTGACGCAGAATTAAACGGTGCTCTGCGCGAGAAGTAAACATTCTATATGGCTCATCGGTGGATTTGTTAATCAGATCGTCAATCATAACGCCAATGTATGCTTCATCGCGTCTGAGTATAAACGGATCGAGATTCTTCACTTTCAAAGCGGCATTGATTCCTGCAACGAGCCCCTGCCCCGCCGCTTCTTCATAACCGGATGTTCCGTTTATTTGCCCTGCGAAAAAAAGTCCGGAAACAATTTTAGTTTCAAGCGTATGTTTAAGTTGATGCGGTGGAAAAAAGTCGTACTCGACTGCGTAGCCAGCTCTCAGCATTTTCACATTTTCTAATCCGGCGATTGATTTTAATCCTTCGTACTGAATTTCCTCTGGCAAGCTTGTAGAGAATCCATTCACATAAACGATATTGGTATTGTAGCCTTCAGGCTCGAGAAAAATTTGATGGCGATCCCGATTGGCAAACCGAAAAATTTTGTCCTCAATCGAAGGACAGTATCGTGGACCGATGCCTTTGATTCTTCCGGTAAACATAGGGGAGCGGTCGAAACCTTTTTCCAAAATTTTGTGAGTTTGCCGATTCGTATAAGTCAAGTACATCGGGATGAGCTGGTTCGTAATTTTTTCTGTTTGAAACGAAAAAGGGATGGGCGGGTTATCGCTTTCTTGAATTTCAACAGAAGTAAAACCAATACTATTCAAGTCAATGCGCGGAGGCGTTCCGGTCTTTAGTCTCCCGGAAATAAATCCTAATTCTTGAAGTGATTCAGTTATGCCACGAGCAGGCGGCTCTCCAAATCTTCCGCCGACTCTATTTTTTAATCCAGTATGCATGAGCCCATTCAAAAAAGTGCCAGCACAGATAACCAAGCATTGGCAAGTAATTCTATACCCCAGAAACGTTTGTAATCCCCTGACTGAGCCGTTTTCAATGAAGAGTCTTGCGACGGAATCCTCTAGCATTTCAAGATCAGGTTGGCCAAGAATTCTCCGTTGAGCTTCTTTTGCGTACCATTCACGGTCATTCTGAGACCTTGGCGACCATACGGCAGGGCCTTTTGATTTATTAAGCATCTTAAATTGAATGCCTGTTGTATCGGCAATCTTACCCATCTCACCGCCGAGGGCATCAATTTCTCGAACAATGTGTCCCTTTGCAGTTCCGCCAATGGCTGGGTTACACGACATTCTTCCAATGGAAGCTGCACTCAAAGAAATCAAAAGCGTGGAGCACCCCATTCGCGCAGATGCAAGCGAAGCCTCTATTCCCGCATGCCCGCCGCCAATTACTATGACATCGTAGAATAATTTTGGAGGATTAACAACCATAGCGTTTCACGTGGAACTTATTTTCCTATGCAAAACTTTGAAAAAATATTTTGAAGAATATCATCAGGCGTAGTTATGCCGATTATCTCACCAAGATAATCAAGCGCCGCTCTCAAATCAACAGCTACAAAATCGCCACTTAAGCCATTAGTTAAAGTCTGACGGGCAAGTCTGAGGCTTTCAACTGTTTTCTCCAAAGCAACTTTATGTCTTTCATTTTGAAGAATAATACTGTTTGAGAGAGAATCATAATTAGGCAAAGATATTTCAAAAAGCTTTTGCTTGAATTCGTAAATCCCGCTTTCGGTCACACAAGAAACAAACATCTGAAATTCTGATCCCAACAGGTTAACGTTGAATTTAAAATCGTGATGAGTAATGTCGCTCTTGTTAAGAAGAAAGATGACGGTGCTTTTGTTTCTCCGGGAAATTTCCAGCAACCGTTTGTACAAGGATTTGTCGATATATGAGATTAATTCGGATGTGTCGATCAAGACAACAATAACGGAAGCAGATTCAAGCTGTTCATGCGTACGGCGAACGCCTTCTTCCTCGATCATGTCTGTGGATTCACGAATGCCAGCTGTATCTACCAGCCGTATCAATAAACCATTGATGGAAAGATTTTCTTCGATAACATCACGCGTTGTTCCTGGAATTTCGCTGACGATAGCTCGGTCTTGCCGGAGTAAAATATTTAACAAACTCGATTTACCTGCATTGGGTTTGCCGGTAAGGACAACTTTCATGCCCTCACGCAAGATTCGCCCGTAGGAATATGTTGCAAGAAGATCATTAATATCTGTTATTGACGCATCAATGTGGTTAACAACGTCAGCTTGTTTTGTTAGACCAATCCCTTCTTGTGAGAAGTCAAGTTCTAATTCCAATAACGAACATAAATTAATTAAACTCTGGCGAAGAGCTTCAATATGCATCGAAAGCCCGCCTGACAATTGAGCTAATGATGCAGTGTGAGATTTTTCAGTTTTGGCGTGAATCAATGCCGCAACAGCTTCTGCTTGTGTTAAATCCATTTGTCCATTCAAGAATGCGCGCAGGGTAAATTCACCTGGGTCCGCCATGCGGACACCTTGGCGCAAAATTGTAGACAATACTAGGTTTGCCAAATACATTCCACCATGACAACTGATTTCTACACTGTCTTCGCCAGTGTAAGAATGTGGTGCTCGAAATACGGAAACAAGCACTTCGTCAATCATTTTCCCATTTGCATCTATAAAATGACCGAAATGAATTGTGTGTGACAATGCCGCAAGCAATGATTTTCCACCGGAAAATAGAGAGTTACAAAGAGAAATAGCTTTTTCCCCACTTACGCGAATAACGGATATTCCACCCTCCCCTACCGGTGTTGCAATCGCTGCAATTGTGTCGTGTCGTTGTCTCAAGGGCATGGTTCAATATATTCCCCGCTGAGCTGAATTCCAAATTCTCAACATTTTTTTCTTGACAAAAGTTGTAATATTGTTATCTTATCTTTGTATAAGAAAGCAGTAAATTCTTATCACGATCCCATATATGCCCGATAAATTTTATACATACGAAAACAGAAGCCTTGCTTTGCACAGCGAAGTAAGTTCCAGAGATATTTCCGTTTTCTCCTTCTTTATCGGCATTACTATTATTTTGGGAAACCTACGCGGTATTCTATCGCTAATTATTAGCTGAGAATACTTCAGAGGTTACCCAAACATATCTTACTACTCTCCAACTTCTACCGTAAGTGTCAGGGCGCAACCTCTGAAGAGAAACCGTATTTTCTCTGAAGATACAAATATTAATTATCAAGAAGGACCGAGGTTGCAATGACATCACAAAAAGACGGAAATTTAAATCCGCATAACCGATTAATGACCGGAGCGGAGATTTTTGTACGTTCCCTTATCGAAGAAGGCGTGGATATTGTTTTTGGTTATCCGGGCGGCGCAGTTATTGGCATCTATGACGCACTGCACGACATTTCGGACATCAAACATATTTTGACTCGTCATGAGCAAGGTGCAGTTCACGCAGCCGAAGGCTATTCAAAGGCAAGTGGCAAGCCCGGTGTCGCTCTTGTTACTTCCGGTCCCGGTGCAACGAACACCGTTACTGGTATTGCAGATGCCTATATGGACTCGATTCCAATTGTTGTGTTTACGGGTCAGGTTGCGCTGAAACTTATTGGCAACGATGCGTTTCAGGAAGCCGATATCGTCGGCATTACACGACCGATCACGAAACATAATTATTTAGTCCGCGATGTGAATGAACTGGCGCCTACTATTAAAGAAGCATTTTACGTCGCAACAACCGGGCGTCCAGGTCCTGTGCTTGTTGATCTTCCCAAAGACGTTATGGCAAGTAAAGCGCATTTTGATTACCCAAAGAAAGTTGTCATGCGTTCCTATAACCCGCACATTCAAGGGCATACAAAACAGATTGTAAAAGCCGCTGAGTTGATCAACAAAGCGAAACGGCCCGTGCTGTACGTTGGCGGCGGAACCATTCTTTCAAACGCCGCGGAAGAATTAAAAGCGCTCGCGCGAAAAGCACGTATTCCCGTCACCACAACACTGCACGGACTTGGCTCTTTTCCGGAAAACGATGAGCTTGCGATGGGAATGCTCGGTATGCACGGTACGTGGTACTCAAACACGGCTGTAAATTATTGTGATCTGCTGATTGCTGTTGGCGCTCGATTCGATGATCGCGTTACAGGAAATGTTGACGCCTTTGCTGCAGAGGCGAAGAAAATTCATATTGATATTGATCCTTCCGCCATCAGCAAAAATGTTAAGGTTGATGTTCCTATTGTCGGTGATGTAAAACATGTGCTGCGGGATCTTCTTCCGCTTGTGCAAACACTTGATACAAAAGACTGGCTTCAAACGATCAAACAATGGAAAGAAGAACACCCGCTTCGCTATCGTAACGGAAAACATATTCGAATGCAGTATGTGATTCAAAGAATTGGCGAGATAACGAACGGCAACGCCGTGATTGTCTCTGATGTCGGTCAGCATCAAATGTGGGCAGCGCAGTTTTTCAAATATATTCATCCGCGCACGCACATCACGTCGGGGGGCCTTGGAACAATGGGATTCTCGTTGCCTGCCGCGATGGGTGCATCGTTTGCTCGCAAAGATATTCCGGTGATTTCCCTCAGCGGCGACGGGGGAATTCAAATGAACATTCAAGAATTTGCAACATGTGTCGAGTATAAAATTCCAATAAAAATTTTCATTATGAACAACGGCTATCTCGGTATGGTGCGTCAATGGCAGGAACTCTTCTGGCGCCGGCGTTATTCTCAAGTGAAAATGTCCAGCCCCGATTTTGTGAAACTTGCGGAAGCGTACGGTTGTGCCGGATTCCGCGCGGTACAAAAAGACGAAGTGAACGATGTTCTTGCAAAAGCTTTTGCCATCAATGATGGACCCGTTGTTGTGGAATTCAAAGTTGTGAAAGAAGACAACGTTTACCCGATGATCCCCGCAGGCATGACATGGAAAGAACTGATGGATGTGCCGGATGAGGAATTGAAAAGCGTCAAAGGTGAAACGCCTGAAGTTGAAGAAATCATGACACTTGCAAAAGGATAATTATGAGCGAGCTGACTGCAACACCTGCGGCACACGGACATGATCGAAAGCATACAATTTCTATTCTGGTAGAAAATAAATTCGGCGCATTCAACAGAATTGCGGGTTTGTTTGCGGCGAAAGGTTATAACATCGACAGTCTTACCGTTGGTCCAACCGAAGATGATGAAATTTCGCGCATGACCATTGTAACACGCGGCGATGATTCTGTCATCGAACAAATCATGAAACAGCTCAACAAAGTGATCAACACCGTAAAAGTTACAGATCTCACATACGAAAGCTTTGTTGAACGCGACCTCGCACTGATTAAAGTTCAAACCAAAACAGATACGCGGTCGGAAATTATGCAGATAGCGGAAATTTTCCGTGCGAAGATTATTGATATCAGCCCGCGGACGGTTACAGTGGAAGCAATCGGCAGCGAACAGAAAGTGGACGCCATCATTAAAATGCTGAAACCGTTCGGCATCAAAGAATTGGCACGCACCGGACGCGTAGCATTGAAGCGTGAATTTCAAGGCGAAGTAAATTGAACCCGGACACACACATCATTGTAAACATTTTTCTTTCACATCGTTTGTAAAATTATGAAGAGTACACATCCACATCACAACAGCGAAGAAATTCGGAAACAGTTTCCGCTGTACGATCCGCGTTTCGAACACGATGCCTGCGGCATGGGATTTGTCGCGCACTTAAAAGGGAAGAAGAGCCACAAAATTCTGACGCATGCCATCAAATCGGTGTGCAATCTCACGCATCGCGGTGCGGTGGATGCCGATGCGCAAACCGGCGACGGTGCCGGAGTGCTGACGCAGCTTCCGGTCAAACTCTTGTTTGAAGAAATTCCCGACCTCGCTTCAAAAGTGAAAAGTGAATCAGATCTCGGTGTTGGCATGCTATTCATGCCGCATACAAATGAGCATTCGTTTATTACGTGCAAATCAATTATTGAACACGTCGTTGCCCGCCGCGAATTATATTTTCTCGGCTGGCGCATTGTGCCGACAGTTTCTTCAGCGCTTGGAGACAAAGCCGCCGCAACGCAGCCGAACATTCGTCAAGTGTTGATTGGCAGACCCGTTCATTTGACACTGGAACAGTTTGAGCGAGCGCTGTACATTACTCGCCGGGAAATCGAAAAAGAAATTGAGAAAGCCGGCATCACAAATTTTTATGCCGTCTCGTTTTCAAGCCGGGCGGTCATCTACAAAGGATTGATGACGGCAACCGCGCTCGATAGATTTTATCTCGATCTTCAAAACCCTTTGTACGAAACTGCGTTGGCGATGTACCATCAACGGTTCAGCACGAACACGTTTCCGAGATGGGAACTTGCGCATCCGTTTCGAATGCTTGCACACAACGGCGAGATCAATACGATTCAGGGAAATCGTAATTGGACGAAAGCGCGCGAAGCAGAACTCTCGTCAGATTTTTGGCACGATGATATCGAATTGCTAAAGCCGATCATTCAGGCAGGCGGGAGCGACTCGGCAAATCTGGATAACGCACTCGAAGCGCTGACGCTTTCGGGCCGCAACGTTTTGCATTCGATGTTAATGCTTGTTCCGGAAGCGTGGAATTCTTCCCGTCGGGTTGAACCGGCTGTACGTGGATTTTTCGAATACAACGAATGTTTCAGCGAACCGTGGGACGGACCGGCGGCGCTTGTATTCAGCGACGGCGTGATTGTTGCGGCATCGCTCGACCGCAACGGACTTCGTCCGGCACGCTACAAAATTACAAGTGATGATATTATTATTCTCGGCTCGGAAGTCGGACAGGTGAACGTTGAAGATGCAACTGTAGTGAAAAAAGGAAGGCTTGGTCCCGGACAAATGATCGCCGTTGATACATCTCGCGGCATGCTGCTGAAGGACCTCGACATCAAGCGGCAAATGGCGAGTCAGAAACCATATGCAGAATGGGTGAAGAATAACCTCTATCGCACCGGCCATCACGCGCCGCATGCCGGCGAATTATCTACACCGATACAAACGGAAGATTTACTTCGCCAGCAATTGTGTTTTGGTTACACCGCGGAAGAATTGAATTTGATTTTCGCACCAATGATTGAAGAGGGAAAAGAAGCCGTCGGCTCGATGGGCGACGATGCGCCGCTTGCCGTGCTTTCGCGCCAGCCGAAGCTGCTCTCATCATATTTCAAACAAATGTTTGCACAGGTCACGAATCCTCCGATCGATCCGATTCGCGAGCGGTCGGTTATGTCGCTTACAAGCAAGCTTGGCTACCGCAGAAATTGGTTTGGCGAAACGCCTGATCATGCGAAGCAGGTTGAAATTCAAAGTCCATTCCTGTTTGATCATGAAGTGGAAGCACTGCGCTCAATGAACGATCCGGCATTCCAGGCAGTGACGCTTTCGACATTGTTTCGAGTGTCAGAAGGTCGCGACGGCGCCGAAAGAAAGCTTGATGAATTATGCACAGCTGCAGAACAAGCCGCCGATGAAGGAAAATATCTTGTCATTCTTAGCGACCGCGGCATCGGCAAAGAGTTTGCACCGCTCCCGATTTTGTTGGCAACCGGCGCAGTTCACAATCATCTCATTCGTGTCAACAAGCGATTAAAGTTGAGTGTTGTAACAGAAACCGCCGAACCGCGCGACAGTCATCACTTTGCGACATTGATTGGTTACGGTGTCAATGCTATCAATCCATATCTTGCGCTTGAAACAATTCGCCGAATTGTTGAATTGAAATTGAAAATGGCGCCGCAGGCGACAGGCAGCACATCGCAAGTAACGGTTGAGAAGGCGACGGAAAATTTCAAGCACGCCATCGAAAACGGGATTTTGAAAATCATTTCGAAGATGGGAATATCGCTGCTTGGCAGTTATCGCGGTGCCCAGATTTTTGAAGCGATCGGCATCGGCAAAGAAGTCATTGATAAATATTTCACCAACACGCCGTCGCGCATCGGCGGCGTCGGCTTAAAAGAAATTATAGATGAAGCGATAGTCCGCCACGCAAACGCGTACGGCAACGAAAGCCCGAAGCTGACCGATCCGGGAATGTATAAATTCAAGAAGAACGGCGAACTTCACGCATGGTCGCCGGATGCATTGCGCGCAATGCAGCAGTTGCGAAAATCCGGCAGCGCAGAAGACTACAAACATCTTTCAACTGCGCTGAACGATCATGAACCGATAGCGCTGAAAGATTTGATGAAATTCAAACCTTCAAAAGAATCGAAGCCGCTTGATGAAGTTGAGCCTGTGGAAGATATCGTGAAGCGTTTCACAACGGCGGCAATGTCGCTCGGCGCAATTTCACCCGAAGCACATGAGACAATCGCTATTGCGATGAACCGCATCGGCGGGAAAAGTAACACCGGCGAAGGCGGTGAAGATCCGGCGCGATACCGTTTGCTTCCGAACGGCGATTCTGCAAACAGCGCGATCAAACAGATTGCATCGGCGCGATTTGGTGTGACGGCAGAATATCTTGCGAACGCAAAAGAAATCGAAATCAAAATGGCGCAAGGATCGAAGCCGGGAGAAGGCGGCCAACTCCCCGGGCATAAAGTTTCGTCGCTGATCGCACGTTTGCGCCGTGCAACGCCGGGCATTCAGCTGATTTCTCCGCCGCCGCATCATGATATTTACAGCATCGAAGATTTGGCGCAGTTGATTTACGATTTGAAGCAGGTGAATCCGCGCGCAAAAATTTGTGTGAAGCTTGTTGCCGAACCCGGCGTCGGCACAATTGCCGCCGGCGTTGCAAAAGCTCATGCCGATGTCATTTTGATCAGCGGACATGAAGGCGGCACCGGCGCATCGCCATTGAGTTCCGTGAAGAATGCAGGAAGCAGTTGGGAACTCGGCGTCGCTGAGACACAGCAAGTGCTCGTGTTGAACGGATTGCGCGAGCGCATAACGCTGCGCGCAGACGGCGGAATGAAAACGGGGCGCGACATTGTTCTTGCAGCAATGCTTGGTGCAGAAGAATTTAATTTCGGCACGGCGGCGTTAATCGCCATCGGCTGCAAGTACGTTCGCCAGTGTCATTTGAATACGTGCCCCGTCGGCATTGCGACACAGGATGAACAGCTTCGCACAAAGTTCGAAGGCAAACCGGAAACATTGATCAATTATTTCTTCGCTGTTGGAAATGAAGTGCGCGAAATTCTTGCTCAGCTTGGTTTTTCGTCACTCAACGAAATTATCGGACGAACGGATTTGCTCGAGCAGAGAACGATTGAACATCATCCTAAGGCGCACACGATTGATCTTTCATCAATTCTTGTTCCACACGACACGCGCAACGAACAGCGCCATCGTATATGGCAGCGCAATGACCGGCCAGACAAACCGCTCGACGATATTATTCTTCAAGATGTGAAAGATGCAATTCGCGACAAGGCTCTTGTCGTGCGAAATTATAAAATCAGAAATACGAACCGCGCCGTGGGCACGAAGCTTTCCGGCGAGATCGCTTATCTCTACGGCGACAAAGGCTTGCCGGACGGAACGATTGAATTGCGCTTCAAAGGAAGTGCCGGACAAAGTTTCGGAGCTTTTCTTGTGAACGGCATTCGCCTCACGCTCGTGGGCGAAGCGAATGATTATGTCGGAAAGGGAATGACTGGAGGCGAAATTATTATTATGCCGGCGCATGGACGAGCGACCGCAGCGCAGGATGTGATTGTTGGAAATACGGTGATGTACGGCGCAACCGGCGGCACGTTGTTTGCCAGCGGTCGTGCCGGCGAAAGATTTTGCGTTCGCAACAGCGGCGGCCTTGCTGTTATCGAAGGCGTTGGCGATCACGGGTGCGAGTACATGACAAACGGCACCGTTGTTGTTCTCGGAAACACCGGAAAAAATTTCGCAGCAGGAATGACGGGCGGGATCGCGTATGTGTTCGATGCCGACGGAGTTTTCAAAGATCGGTACAATGCTGAGCTTGTAAACTTGGAACGGCTCGAGATTGAGAAGGATGTAAAATTTCTCCAATCCATTATTTATCGCCATCTTGAATTGACAGATAGCCAGCGCGCGCGCGACATTTTGAACGGCTGGAAAGATTATCAGTACATGTTTTGGAAAGTCATTCCGAAAGCACTTCAGAAAAAAGCGGACGAAGTGAATCAGGTTGTTGATGATGTGACAGAGCCTGTGAACGAAATTGAAAATCAAAAATGAGCACTCACACTATTTCAAGGATACATTATTATGGCAGTCATTGATTTCGGCGGTGTTAAAGAAGAAGTTGTTACGCGGGAAGAATTCTCGCTTTCAAAAGCAAAAGAAGTATTGAAGAATGAAGTTATTGCCGTGCTTGGCTATGGTCCGCAGGGCTACGGTCAGTCGCTGAATCTCCGCGACAACGGCGTTAACGTCATTGTCGGTCAGCGTAAAGGCGGCAAAGGCTGGAGCGATGCGTTGAAAAACGGCTGGGTGGAAGGAAAAAATCTTTTCTCCAATATCGAAGAAGCGATTGGTAAAGCAACAATCGTCCAGCTGTTACTTTCAGATGCCGGACAAAAAGAACAGTGGCCTCTCGTAAAGAAACATTTGAAAAAAGGACAAGCGCTCTATTTCTCACACGGATTTTCGATCGTCTTCAAAGAACAGACCGGCGTAATTCCGCCGCCGGATGTTGATGTGGTTCTTGTTGCGCCGAAAGGTTCGGGCAGAACTGTGCGATCAAATTATCTTGCCGGCAGCGGCATCAACGCCAGTTTTGCAGTTTTTCAGGATGCGACAGGAAAAGCGAGAGAACGCACAATTGCTTGCGGTATCGCGATCGGTTCGGGCTATTTATTTCCGACAACGTTTGAAAATGAGGTCATCAGCGATTTGACCGGCGAACGCGGCGTGTTGATGGGTGCAATCGCCGGAATTATGAAGGCGCAGTACGATGTGCTTCGCG
>JAJYOI010000149.1 GCA_021796275.1 Bacteroidota bacterium | reverse complement strand
TCCCAACCACCTTGGCCTCCGCCGGGGTCCCGGCTGCCAGGACCATAAATAACAGGACAACAGTAAATGCGATCACTCGTTTCATAACAGCTGCCTCCTTGATGTAAATTTCATGCGACTTAAGACACAGAGCGTCGTTTCTCAGCGGACAAGCTCAGATTTTCGAGAATCTGTATTTAATTTAATTCTAGCAGAAGGGAAAAACAGTTGGGAAGGAGTGGCTACCGGTTCCGTTCTTTCACCACGCGCCACCAGGAAGAATAGAAGGTAAGATCATTCGTGAAGAGTATGTTGTTCTGCGCCACAGTATCCGCGCCTCTTTTATTTGCAGTGCGATGGTGTTGTTTTTTCCTGGGCCTTCTCAATGGCCTGACGTAAACCTTCGCCTCCCCGCCTCCAATAATCGATTTGTTGTTCCTTTGAAAGTCCGGCTATAGCCTGATAGACTCGTTCCGCGCCTTTGTGCTTCATTTCAACGCAATCGAACTGTTTATTCTTCATAATTGATCACCTCCAGGGGAGAATATATCGCTATCTGCCGATACCCCTTCAAGACGTTGACAGCATTGAAAAGGGGAATCTTCCTGAAATTCACGATGTGCTGGAAGTTCCAGCTAACGATGACGTCGCAGTCCGTAACGGTAGCCAACGCAACGTGTAATGCATCATCATACCACTTTTTTGTCAGAATGTTCTCAGCCAGGTAGGCTTCCTGTAAGGCCAGCGCCTCCGGTCCGATCACCAGCAGACGACAATACGGGAGCATCTCCTGAAACAAGGTTTTCACTTCAGCGGGAGCGTCGGCAAGCTCCTGATGAACGATTTCTGACATGCAAAGCGTGAAAGTCCCGGACCGAACCAGATTGAAGAACTCGGTACTTGGCTCGGCGAACTCATCATCGAAAACACCCCCGTAAACAGAAGTATCGGCATAAACGATGACTTTTCTATTATTCAACGCAGGCTCCTTTTAATCACATTGCACACAATACCGCGACACCGCCAAGTTTTTCTCACACAGAATTGCCTTGTAGCCTCCCCGGAACAAATGAACGAGCATTTCGTACTGCGCAGCTCAATGGGCACAACAACGTCTCAATCCTATCGCGCCTGGATGCCTGGAAAAATCTGACTGTTTTTTATAATTTGCGTTCTTCAATGAAAATATTATTTTCTTCGTACGTTATGTTTGGCTTTCCATTACACGTAATCGATATCACGTTGTTGTATATATCCGACAAAGAGACTCCATCCGCTTTTTGCAAGTATTTATCAATACGCCGTACAACATCACTCCGATCCAATATTCTTGATGCATCCATTCTTAGCCTCCGAAGGAAGGTATTTATATGATTGCGCTATAATTTATCTGAATGATTTGAGTTTCTACTTTTTTAAACTTAAGATTACTTTCAAGTGGATTCTGGTAATAAATATGAGTCGGCTTTTCAATAAAATTTTTTACTACAAATAAAAAATAATTTTGCTTCAAATATTTTGCGACGCTATACTCTTTTTCAGTTAAAGCTATATTGCCCGACAAACCATTCAATCCTTTTACTTCTATGCCGAAAAAATTGTTACTGGAATCCGATCTCAGCTTAAAATCAAAACCACATCCGAGTTTAGTTGTGTCTTCTAAAAGCAGCCCTTGAAAAAACGGAATTTGGTTATAGATTTGCTTGAAATATTGTTCTGCCGCTTGCCCGGTAATTAATCTCTTTGCAAATGATCCTTCTCTCGTTTTGCTACGCATTGCTTTTTCTACGATTAATTCTACCTCATAGTTGGAATATACAATGCTCTTAATAAATTCTGAAAATCCACTTATTTCCCAAGCGTTATATTCATCATAAATGACTTTGCAGTAATCCCTTAGCTTCCTTTTATGCCAACCTTTTCTTGGATTTGGAAATAACGGGTCAAACTCATCACGATAGTTTTTTAAAGAAGCCGGTTTTGCGCCGATAGCGTAACCGAGAGTGTTAAATGCTTCAGTAAATCCACCAAAGCCAAGCAATGCTACTCCTTCAATATCAAACTTTGAAAGAAACAGTCCGATCAATATTGATTTATCTCTTGTGCTTAATTTCATATGCTCTAAGCAGTGCAAGCAAGGATTTCTATTCAGCCGCGTAGGTCGCGGACAACGATGCCGGAAAACGTTCGTTGCGATTGCGTGAACGAGATTTCTGAAGTTAATTCCATTTCAACTCGCCGGACCACGTCAATCGCCATTAATGCTTCTTCGATACAATCCGCTCTTGATATCCCCTGCCGAAATATGCTTCCAGATCATCCCGCCGGTGCTCCCAAACCCTGTCGATCCCCTCAGCTGCCACGAATCCGAGATAGCGGGGATCGAAATAGCCGCAGAAGAGCAGAATGAATCCGATATTTTCCCCATAGCGTTCCTTGAGCTGCACAAATTTATCGGCTTCTTTCTTACGCCACCTGCTGGTGGTTGTCGCGTTTCCAGATGATTTGATCTCAATCACGAAAGGTTGGCCTCGCTTACTCGTGCGAATCAGCTTCATCAAACAATCAGTAGGGGTTTTGGCAGGGGTTCGTTTTCCCCCAATAGAGAGAGTGGGAGGAATAGTAAACGTGCCAGGCGGCATTGCATCAAAGTTATGGACCTCGTCGGACGCTATTTGCTTATATCCATGTCGCAAAAGCCATCTCTTGAGTGCGGCAAGTTGATTCTTTTCCAGTTCACAGAGAAGGGGCTCGCCAACCTGACGGACAGCT
>JAJYOI010000018.1 GCA_021796275.1 Bacteroidota bacterium | reverse complement strand
AACGAATATTCTCCGGGCACAGCAATGCACCGGAATTACAGAATGCTTCAATTGATGTTGTCAATCCCGTAGCGAACGATACGCTGCCATTCGGAAAAACCGCATCGGAGCTTGCGGCTGAGGCGCTCTCGCAGCACCGGACGCAGGGCATGGATAAGATCGTCGCAAGCGGGCGATTCCGCTGGTTCATGGATTCGACGCGCTATCATCTTGTCCTATCGAGCGGGCAATTTCAAAATGACCGGAACAATTTTTTCGGCGGAATTGATTTTGAAAATGAAACACATCTTCCACTTTTTCCAGGTACGATCTATCTCACTGCGACACTTTCAGATTCTATTGTGGTGCGAAATGAAAAATTCACTGTGAAGGTCGCGCCGCTTGGCCATCTTGAAAATCTTACAGTAACACTGCACATGCCGGAGAGTTGGCAAAACAAGGACGTCAGCGAACAAAGTTCTTCATCAAAAACATTCGAGATTACCGTTCCTGCTGATGCACAATATACATATCCTAAAGTCCGGCATCTGTATGAATCGTTTCATACAACGCCGCTCATCTCGGCTGAAGCTTCGTTCACACTTGATGGTGAGCAGCGGAGTGAATTGATGCCGATATTTGTTCAGGTTGCGCCACTGCAAACAATTTCCATTCCGACGGAAAATCTCTGGCTCAAAAATGAATCCAGAAAAATTCATTACGTTGTGAAAAACTATTTCACCAGCAAATCCGCGGGAAGAGTTCACGTTATCATTCCCTCAGGGTGGGCAAGTCTTGACGGCGAATTTGTGATTTCGAATCAGGACAGTTCGTTTCGCGGCGATGTCACTGTGATTCCGCCGCTCAATTTACCGGAAGGAGAATATTCTGTTCGGCTGTGCATTGACGCGGACACGGCGGTATGCACGTTGCATGAGTTTTCAGCCGCTGCGACGCGGGGCGTGAATGTCGGAGTGATTCAGAGTTATGACAATGTTCTTGACGAAGCGTTGAAAGAGCTTGAGGTTCCTCATCAATTGCTGGATGCGGGAATGCTTTCGACGGGCGACTTGCAAAAATTTTCTTCCATTGTTGTTGACATTCGCGCGTATCTTGTCCGCCCGGATTTGGTTGACAACAACAAGCGCCTGCTCGAGTATGTGAAGAACGGCGGCACGCTCATCGTGATGTATCAGAAAGATAAAGAATGGAAACCGGAGTACGCACCATATCCGTTTTCTGTCTCGCACGACCGCGTCACATACGAAACCGCTCCGGTAACGGTGCTTGAGCCGAAGAATCCGATCTTTATCGTACCAAATGCAATTGATTCAACCGCGTGGTTAGGATGGGTGCAGGAGCGAGCATTGTATATGCCGCGGGACATTTCACAACACTACGAGAAATTATTATCGTGTTCTGACCCGGGCGAAATGCCGCTTGATACTGGGCTGCTTTATGCTGAATACGGTAAAGGAATTTATGTGTACACTTCGTTCGTGTGGTACCGTGAATTGAAGGAAGCGAACAAAGGCGCGTTTCAGATTTTTGCCAACATGATTTCGTTAGGAAAATGAACAAGTGAAGCACTGCTCGGCCACAGAGTTCACAGGGAATTTTTCATAATAATTTGACTTAAGTCCCTGTGGCATCGAAAAAAGCGATCGTTACCTCTTTCTTTAATTACATTTGACATGAAATTTACCCTCTGCATTTTTCTTTCATTCATCTTTCTTTCCTGCAATTCATCGAACAAAACGCCGCTCGTCGTCTATTCTCCGCACGGCAAAGACATGCTTGAAGAATTTGAGAAGCGCTTTGAAAAAGTTCATCCCGATGTTGACGTGCAATGGCTCGACATGGGTTCGCAGGATGCGTACGATAGAATCCGAACGGAGAAAGAGAATCCGCAGGCGGATATGTGGTGGGGCGCACCTTCGACGATGTTCATTCGCGCCGAAAAGGAAAGTCTGCTCGCCGCGTACACGCCGGCATGGGCAGATCACATTGCACCGGAAAACAGAAGCGCGCATAATTTTTGGTACGGAACGTTTGCAACGCCTGAAGTGATCGCATTCAACTCTCATCTGCTTACCTCTGAAGAAGCGCCGAAAGACTGGAACGATTTGCTCGACCCGAAATGGAAAGGGAAAATTATTCTTCGCTATCCGCTGGCGTCGGGAACCTTGCGGATCATTTTCAGTTCCATCATCGCACAGTCGGTCAAAAATTATGGCACTGACGAAAATGGTTTTCAATGGCTGCGCCGGCTTGATGCGAACACGAAAGCCTACACGCCGGATCCGACGCAAATGTATCTGCGACTTGCGCGCGAAGAAGCCGAGGTAACGTTGTGGGATATGCCGGATATTGTGTTTCAAGCGGAAGTGAATCATTATCCGTTCGGTTATAATTTTCCTAAGAGCGGAACGGTGTCGCTCACGGACGGTATCGCCATTGTCCGCGGCTGCAAGCATGAAAAACTGGCAGAGGAATTTTATGAGTTTGTCACATCGAAGGAAAGTATGATTCTTCAGGCGCGGAAATTTTACCGCATTCCTGCCCGCAACGACATTCCTCGGGACTCTTTACCGAAATGGATTACGTCAACGCATTTCACTTCGATGCCGATAGATTGGAATTTGATTGCACAGCATGAATCGGAGTGGATGGAAAAATGGGATTCGGAAATTAAAGGGAAGGGAAGTCAATAATTGCATGGCGGATCTTTCTCTTCGTAACATTTCAAAATCATTCGGAAAGGTACAGGCGGTCGCACCGCTCAATCTTGAAATTCACAGCGGTGAATTTTTTTCATTGCTTGGCCCAAGCGGCTGCGGCAAAACAACTCTGCTTCGCATTGTTGCCGGACTTGAACAGCCTGCAACAGGGAGTCTTTTTCTCAATCAAAAAGATATCACTGCGCTTCCGCCGCAGAAACGGAACATCGGACTGGTGTTTCAGAATTATGCCTTGTTCCCACACATGACTGTTTTTCAAAATGTTGCGTACGGTCTTGAAGTTCTGAATCGCACGAAAGCTGAAATTCGCACCAAAGTGATATCCGTGCTGGAAAAAGTTCAACTTGATGGAAAGCAGTCTGTTGCTGTTCCGAATCTCAGCGGCGGCGAGCAGCAGCGCGTCGCACTTGCACGGGCGCTTGTTGTTGAGCCGCAAGTTCTGCTGTTTGACGAACCGTTATCGAATTTGGATTACGCTCTTCGGTTGGAAACGCGCAGTGTCATCAGGCGATTGCAGAAGGAAACCGGCATCACCAACATCTATGTGACTCACGATCAAAGTGAAGCGTTGGCAATTTCCGACAGAATTGCCGTGATGAATAGCGGCGCTATTCAACAAATCGGAACGCCGCAAGAACTTTACTTTTCTCCGGCGAACCGTTTTGTTGCATCGTTCATCGGTCACGCCAATTTTTTTTCTGCCGAGATCTGTAGGAGCTGTTTTGGAATACAGGCTATCGGCGAAAATGAAGTGCTTGTTGTTTTGCCCGAAGAGATTTCGATTGAAAGGCAGATGGAGTCCACTTCAAAAGTAGAATCCATCTCTACGTTGCCAAGCGATGGAAAAGCGAATGGGAAGATTATAGACGTTCAGTTTTCCGGCGCTGTTGTTGAATACGTGATTGACTTTTTTCATCAGCGAATTACGGCAACGTGTTCCTCTGCGAAGCATTCTGGAGATTTGCAGATTGGTTCTGAGGTAGCAGTCTCCCTTTCTGGAAAAAACAATCGGAAAGTTTCCCGTGAGCAATAATCTGAAACGATTGACGTTTGCGACCGGAGCGCTTTTGCTTGCAGTGGCGCTGTTTTCTGTCGGGTATATTTTGCTTCCCCTTTTTTCGTTGATCAAGCAGAGCTTTCTGCCGGACGGGATATCTTCCTCGTTGTTTTCAGTGCGCGCCTATGCCGAGATTCTTCGCTCGACATTTTTCGAGGCGGCGTTGAACTCGATCGGCATTTCACTCTGCAGCGTTATAGGCAGTGCAATTGCCGGGATTTTTTTTGCGTATGTGTTTCACAATTTTGATTTTCCGCTTAAAGCGATCTTCTCAAAGCTTGTGCTTGTGCCGCTGGCATTACCTCCGCTGGTCGGCGTTATTTCGTTTATGTTTCTTATCGGAGAGAGCGGGATGCTGACGCGGGGCATTGCCGCTCTGTTAGGAATTGCGCCGTCGCATTTTGCATTGCAAGGCTGGTGGGGAATTGTCGCCGTTCACGTGTATTCATTTTATGTGTACTTTTATTTATTCACTTCTTCCGCGCTGAATCAATTATCCGAATCGCACGGATCGGTCATTGATGCGTCGCTTTCACTCGGTGCCTCGCGAGCGGTAACGATTCGCCGCATTATTCTTCCGATGCTTACGCCGTCGTTCGTCGGTGCATCGCTGATAACGTTTATGGCAAGCATGGCGTCATTTTCCGCGCCGTTCTTGTTCGGAGGAACAACCCGGTTTCTTACGCTTGAAATTTACACGGCGAAATTAAATGGCAACGATGCAAATGCCGCGGCGTTCGCTGTTTTGTTGAGCATGGTGTCAGTCGGCTTTCTGCTTTTGCTTAGATGGTACCAGAGCCGGAAAAGTTATTTACGCGTCACAAAAGGAAGCAGCCGGCGCTCGACGGTTCCGCATTCAGCTGCAGCGCGGTTCATTGCCGTTGCTGTTGCACTGATTGTTGTCGGACTTTTTTCGTTACCCGTTATCGCAATCATCATCCTTTCGTTCGTGAAAGAAGGCTCGTGGACGTATCAGATTCTTCCGGATACATTCACGGCGCAAAATTTCATCAAACTGTTCAGCGACACCCATGTCTTCGAACCGGTTACGAACAGTGTTGAGATGGCGTTTGTTGCAACAGCGATTGTCGTGTTCATTGGAGTCTGTACATCGTTTCTTGTTGTGCGAAACAAATTTATTGGGAAAAGACTTCTCGAATTGCTGATGAATGTGCCGTTCGGTATTCCGGGCACAGTGATTGCGGTCGGACTAATTCTCAGTTTCAACCACCCTTCATTTTTTTCGGCGCAGTCAATTCTCGTCGGCACATTTTGGATTTTGCCGTTGGCTTATGCCGTTCGCAATCTGCCGATTCTTTTTCGTTCAACGGCGTCGGGACTTGAATCTGTTGATCCAAGCTTAGAAGAAGCTGCAATGACGCTCGGTTCTACCGGCTGGCGGATATTCAAGAAAATTACACTGCCGCTGCTGTTTTCATCCATCGTGTCGGGCGCGCTGCTGGTGTTCATCAATTCGCTTGGTGAATTTGTTTCTTCAATCTTACTGTACTCGTACAACACACGGCCGATTTCAATAGAAATTCTCTCGCAACTGCGTTTGTATAATGTCGGCGGCGCGGCGGCGTATTGTACTTTGCTGATGGTTTTGGTCATGGCTGCTGTCGGCATATCGTCAAAGATTTCGCGGGCGACATTGGCAGAGTAAATCATCTTGTTTGAAGAACCAAATCTGATTATATTAAGATGTGCTTTTTCAAACGCGGGAGTAATTCAGTGGTAGAATGTCAGCTTCCCAAGCTGGACGTCGCGGGTTCGAGTCCCGTCTCCCGCTCAATAGTAAAAGGACGCTTAGCTCAGCTGGTTCAGAGCGTCGCCCTTACAAGGCGAAGGTCGTAGGTTCGAACCCTACAGCGTCCACAATAAATATTATGCCTACGTTTTCTTCACTTCTAATTACCTTCACCGTAATTTTTTCACAGAGTTTTTCATGCGCCTGCCGGCTCAAAAATACGGTTTTGTTTGTTAATGATGTACCGATAGCACGAGATTGATGCAAAGAAAAGGTGAGTTCATATGAAAAAACTAATTCTTCTTTTGGCTTTGGCCGCATGGAGTTGCCGCGACAATTCCAACAGCGTCACAAGTTCTGTGGTTGATACACCGATTGATGATCCGTATACGACACCACACATTATTTGGACCGATCCGCTGGCAGGTGCGGTTGGACCGAACATCATGTCGCCGGGGAATGTCGTGAAGATTCGTTTTGATAAGTTGATGGATTCAAAATCTGTAGTGCGTGCAGTAACGTTGTCGCCTTCGAGCGAGTGGGTGTATATTGACACGACCCGATCCGGTCCGGTGGAAGGAACAACGTTTGATTTTCCGCTGACGCCTGAACCGAGCTATCTACCGATTGTTATGGATGCGAAGCTTGACGCACGTTTTCCGCCATGGTATGTCATTCAATATCCATATTTCAAAGTCGGACAAACGTACACAATTTCCGTCGCGGCAAGCGCACAAGATGTTTTCGGTAACACGATCGATCAGCCCGATTCATTTTCATTCACGCCGGAACCATATTTTCGTGTGACTGATACGGCGCCGTTAGATAACGACACAGCGATTCCTCCCTTAGCCAGTATTGCCGTAAGATTTAATGCACTGATTGATACCGCATCAGTACGAAATGCACTTTCACTTTCGCCAACGGTGAACGGAACGAGCGCTTCCTATTACGGTTCATGGGGATTCTATTGGATGCCAAGCCCGATGTTTGCTCCGGAGACTCAATACACGGTAACGATAGGCACTCAGGCGAAAGATGTCGATGAACATCAGCTTCCTTCACCGTTTATTTTTTCATTTACTACTGCACCATATAGCGTAACAGGTTCGAATCCAAACGGCAGCGGAATTCCGAGGAATACCACTATAGGAATTTACTGTAATTTCTTTGTCGACTCTGCAAGTGTTGTGGCGGCATTCCATTCTGTTCCACCAATTGCAGGGACGTTTCAGATTTCTGGAACGTCGTTCTATGTTACTCCATCTTCATTCCTTTCTTCGCAGACGACGTATACCATCACAATCTCCACCTCGTTGAAAGGAACAAACGGTTTCGCAATGAAATCGCCGTACAGTTTTTCGTTTACCACCGGAAGTTAGCGCAGCACGGAATGCGAGTCAACGGTGCTGTAAAGTTTTGAAATCCCGAAAATAAAAAAGGGACGCCATAAAGCGTCCCTTTTTTGTGCCCGAGGCGAGACTTGAACTCGCATGCGCTTGCGCGCGCCGCCTCCTGAAGACGGTGTGTCTGCCAATTTCACCACTCGGGCATTGATACGATGGTAAAATACGCAAATAGGATGCACGAATCAAGATGAGGTGCGGTGGTGCTTTTCTTTCATCGCTGCGGATTTGATGAGAGGAAAAATCCGCCGAAGCTCTTGCTCGATTTCAGCATAACAAATGTCATAATTCTTTTTGGGTTTGCCGACCGGATCATCAACGGAAAGATTGCTCGGCAGATTCGGTTGACCAAATTCTTTTAGCAACGCAACCTTTGATTTGAATTGGGGGAACGCGCCATTAATTACTTCGCGGTGTGTTTCTGCAAGACAGAAAATAATGGAGGCTTGTTCCAGCATTTCCCTAGAAAGCTGCTGCGAGCGATGTTTGCGGACATCAAGACCATGTTCAGCGCACACTTCCACCGTGCTTTCGTTGGGCGTCATACCGACAAGCGACTCGGTGCCTGCTGACTCTGTGTTCATCAGCAAGCCAAGATTTTCTTCACTGACAATTTTTTGAAACACTGCTTCACTGATAACACTGCGACAAATGTTTGCTGTGCATACGAAAAGAATTTTCATAATCAGAACAATTGGGAATGAAAGAGAGATTTTGTATCTTGCAAAAAGTCGTAAAGAAAGATAAGAATATTCTATGTCCACACGCAAGGCAATTTTTTGGAGTATTTTCTGGATTGTTCTTTCATTATCGTTGAACGGAGTTGTTCTTCTCCTTTATGGCCATCAGAAAGCGGTCGCCTTTTTTACCGGCTACATTATTGAAAAATCTTTAAGTGTTGACAACCTTTTTGTTTTCCTCATCATTTTTACATTCTTCAACGTTTCTCCTGCTCACCAACGCCGCATTCTGAATTACGGAATTATTGGCGTCATCATCCTCCGCGGCTTGCTTATTTTTCTCGGTTCAAGTCTGGTTGAACGTTTCGGGTGGATTTTGTACATCTTCGGCGCGATTTTAATTTATTCGGGGTACAAAATGGTATTCGGGAAAGAAAAGAAGGTTGAACCCGATCGCAATCTTTTACTTAATTGGTTCAAGAGATTTTTCCCGGTGAAGAATTCTTACACGGGCGAGCATTTCTTTATCAAAGAAAACGGCGTGTGGTACGCGACGCCGATGATCATCGTGCTGATTGTGGTTGAGACAACCGATATTGTTTTTGCTGTCGATTCAATTCCTGCTATTTTCGGTATAACAACCGATCCGTTTATTGTCTTTAGTTCAAATTTGATGGCGGTGCTGGGACTGCGTTCGTTATATTTTGTCCTTGAACGAGTGCAGCGTGCATTTATCTATGTTAAATACGGCGTTGGCGTTGTTCTTGTCTTTATCGGGGTGAAGATGCTGATTGTTGACTATATCGAAATATCAACGTTACTTTCGCTGACAGTAGTGGTATGCATTTTGGCGGCATCGGTGTTGCTGTCGTACATAAAGCAAGCAGTTACAAATAGAAAGAAATAATTTTTTGGAGAGTGGATGAAAAGATATTTTTTATATGTGCTCGCAGTTACAGTGATTATTTCGCAGCAATTATTATCGCAGTCGGTATATCTCCATCCTTCGCATGAAGCGTATGACTTTTTGAAGCGAATGGAAGGAAAGCAAATACTGCAACGATATCGCGATGTTGTTCTTCCATTGACACGTGAAGATATTGCAAAGGATCTCATTAAGATCGAAGAGCATCGCGATCAGCTTACACAGGTTGAACGTGATGAGCTCGATTTTTTGAAAGAAGAATTTTATGTCGAGTTGAAGAATTTGAAATACAGCAAAGTGCTTCCTGATGAGCGATGGCATCTCTATCGTTACCGCAGCGATTCCACAGCAGCATTTAATGTCGATTTGATCGGCGGTTATTCCTACGAAAAGCTGCCGTTCGGAGAAACATATCATATACGTTCAAACGGAGTGATGGTGCAGGGGTATGCCGGCTCATGGATGGGCGCTTATGTGTATTTTCTCGACCATCAAGATGGAGGTTCATTTATTCCTTATTTCGAGCAAAAGTTTGGCACGAGCGATTATTTTAAGAACACCTTATCGCCGCAGCAGGGCCAGCTTTTAACACGAATTATTGCACAAAATGTTGAGTATGATCTTGTTGATGTCCAGGCAAACTTCGACGTTTCATTCTTGACGCTGTCACTCGAAAAAATGCCGAATGTGTGGGGAGAAGGATATGATGGCAACCTTATTCTTTCTACAAAGCCGCCCTCGTATCCACAAATAAAGCTGCGTGCAAAACTAGGAAAGGATGTTGATTTCACTTATCTCCACGCTTGGTTAAGTTCGGATATTATAGATTCGGTGAATTCGTATTACTACCCCTACGGATTAAGCGAACCGATTTACCGGACGGTTTACAAACAAAAATATCTGGCGTCACAAATGATTGAAATGTCTCTGTGGAACGGTGTTGATGTTGCAATTGGAGAATCAGAAGTGTATGGCGGAAGAAATCCGGAATTGATTTATCTCATTCCATTCATGTTTTTTAAAGCAGCGGAACATTATAACACCGATGAAGATAATAGCCAAATGTTCGGCTCGATTGATCTTAACGTCATAAAAAATTATGAGTTCTATTCAACACTTTATGTTGACGAATTCTCAACAGAAGAATTTTATCGAACAGACCGGCAGCGAAATCAAATAGGTATTACGGTCGGAACCCGTGCGTACGATCTTATCTATCCGAACTCCGATATCATCGTAGAATACACGCGGACTAATCCGTGGATCTATAATCACAAGTATCCGGATGCGACATACCAGAATCATGGTTATGATCTTGGCGATTGGATCGGGCAAAATGCCGATTTATTTTTTGTTCAGGGAAATTATCGCCCGCTAAGAAACCTTAAGCTCAGTGTTCAGTTTGAATCGCTTCGAAAGGGAGGCAAAGAAGCAACACATTATCAATATGAGCTGCCGACGCCGGAATTTCTTTATGGCCCGGAAATCAAGAAGCAGTCGTACGGTGTTGCCGCACAATTCGAGCCGCTGCGCGATTTGTTTGCCGACTTTCATTTGCTTATTTCGCGTTATACTCAGGGACCGCCGGAAACGGCTTCGGATGGAAGCAGCATTTTTCAATATCCGCGCATCAGTGCTGATTATGCCGGTAAAATCGATTTCTTCCTCGCTTTGAGATACAACTTTCAATAACACCTGTTAAACTTCGGTGGTGCTATTGTGTCAAAAAAACAGATGAACATAGAAGCTGATGGATCAACGCAGCGACCGTGAACTTATCAAAGAGTTTAAGGACGGAAAAGAACAGGCGTTCAATCAGCTTGTCCTTCGATATCAGGAACGAATCTACTGGGTTGTGCGGCGGCTGATTTCCGACCACGATCAGGCAGATGATATCGTTCAGGATGTGTTTGTGAAAGCGTACCATGCGCTGAAATCGTTCAAAGGAGATTCATCGTTTTACACGTGGGCGTATCGGATCGCGGTAAATCTTTCTTTGAATGAAATTCGGAGGCAAAAGGTACACAGAACATTTTCAATTGATGATTCTGAATTTCAATATGAATCTGATGAAATCCATCCGTTGGAAAAATTAGAGAACGAAGAACGTACACAACTGATTAAAAAAGCGATTGAGCATTTACCGGAAAAGCAAAAAAAGGTTTTTGTTCTTCGTTACTATGAAGAATTACCGTATGAAGAAATCGCAAAAATTTTGAAAACTAGTGTAGGCGGACTAAAAGCGAATTATTTTCATGCTGTCCGGAAGATAGGAGTGTATTTGAAACATGAAATGTAAAGCTATTGCTCCGATGTTGGTAGAATACAATGACGGTACGATCTTGCCAGCGAATCGGAAAATCGTTGAAGAACACCTCGCGTCGTGTGCACAATGCGCCCGCGATGTTCGACTGATCGCCGGCGCTCTTGATGCACTTCGCAATGTCGCTGAAGATTCTGTTCCCACAAATTATTTTGTAAATTTGGTGCCGCGGATTCATAAACGATTGGAACGTCGTCGCCGTTTTGCACTCGCTTCATTGATTCCTGCATGGATAGAAGAAGTTCTCGCACCGGTCTCCGCGTTGGCAGTTGTGGCATCTTTGGTTGCTCTCTTTTTCGTTCTTGCACCGGTTACTGTTGATGTTTCATCACCGCTGAAATCAATTGTTCGTGAAATGCAGAACGACGATTCGTTGGCATTGACTGAACTTATTACGTCGCCGGACGTCGCACAAACAAATCTTGGTGTTGAGCGACAAGTTCTTGAAACTGTGTCCGATCCATCGCTTGTTACACAGCATTTTGAAAAGCAGTTGTTGCCAAGCAATGTTGGAGACGTTTCGATTCCGTCGTCTTTTATTTCTTCTGATCCGTCATATGAGTCGCTTTCATCCGATGAAGTTGATCGGGTGATCGAACGATTATCTCATCAAACAATATTATAAGTTGGGAAGGAATACCATGAAGAAAATCGCTACATTTTTTTTGATGTTATCTTTCTTTGCCTTCGTTCAGTCCTCGCTTGCACAGCGAAGAGAGGGCAGGATGGAAGGACATCAGGGTGACCATCAGCCGTTTGAGCGACTTGAAAGTTTCAAGAAAATCCGGATGATGGAGGCATTGCATCTCGATGAGAATACTTCGATTAAATTTTTTGCACGATATGACAAGCATGAAGATCGAATGCGTGCAATTGAAGCGGAACGAAACGATCTGGTAGAGCAGCTTGATTCGCTTTCGCGTAATGATGCAGGTGATGAGGCATACAATGTTGTGTTTGATCAGTTCACTGCAGTTGACAAAAAAATCGCGCGTGAGCGCACTGATTTTTTAGCGAGCCTTAAAGAAGTGCTTACCGACAAACAGATTGCACAGTTTATTGTATTTGAACGCAATTTTATGCGGGACTTGCGGAGAATTGTTCGTGAAGTACAGTTAGACAGAATGAAGGGGCACTGAAACTCTCTTAATTTATCAGATGTTTTCTATGGCGGTACGCTACGGCTTACCGCCATTTTTTATTATATTACGTAAGCTTGTATGACGACTCACAAAGAAAAAATCTATCTTGATTACTGTGCCACGACGCCTGTTGATCCACGCGTCGTGGATGCTATGATGCCGTATTTTACCGGCATGTTCGGCAATGCGTCATCAATTCACTCCTTCGGACGAGAGACAAAAATTCCGTTGGAAGAGAGCCGTGAAGCTGTTGCGCGCGCAATTGGTGCTGAGACGGGTGAAGTGTACTTTACAAGTGGTGGAACTGAAGCCGATAATCATGCGCTCATCGGTACTGCGTTTGAAGTGCGGCGAAAAACCGGGAAAGATCATCTTATTATTTCCGCAATTGAACATCATGCGGTGCTGCACAGCGCGGAATATTTAAAAGGCTTTGGATTCCGTGTGACAGAACTTCCGGTTGATGAATTCGGGAAAGTCGTTTCCAATGAGTTGCGTTCTGCAATAACACCAAAGACCTTCTTGATTTCCATTATGCACGCAAACAACGAAATTGGAACCATACAGGACATTGACACGATAGCGGGCATTGCGCACGAACATGGAATTATTTTTCATTCGGATTGTGTCCAATCAGCGGGAAAATTGCATCTCGACATGAAGCGGCAGAACATTGATCTTCTTTCCATTTCTGCTCATAAGTTTTACGGACCGAAAGGAATTGGTGCGCTCTTCATTCGCCGCGGCACGGAAATAGATTCATTCGTTCACGGAGGCGCGCAGGAAAAAGGACGTCGCGCTGGGACGGAAAATGTAGCTCTTACGGTCGGATTTGCGAAAGCATTGCAACTTGCAGTTGAAGGAATGAAGTATGAATCTCAGCGTTTGGCGGAATTACGATCTGCGATGCGTAAGCTGCTTTCCGAGAAATTTGATGGAATTCTTTTTAACGGACATCCGACTGATTCATTGCCGAATATTGTGAACATTTCTTTTGACAGCAAAAAAAATGAAATTGATGGCGAGGCATTATTGATGAATATGGATTTGCACGGCGTGGCAGTGACAAGCGGCTCTGCGTGCACGTCGGGAAGTTTGGAGCCATCTCATGTTCTTCGCGCTCTCGGCCGCGATGAAAAAACAACGCAGGCTTCTATTCGTTTTTCAATGGGGAAATATACAACGCGTGAAGAAATTGAACGTGCAGTAGTAATTCTTGAAGAAGTTGTTGCTACAGTTTCTCGATCGTGAAACCGTTTTTTTATTTCAATCGCTTGCTTTCCCGCAAGGCAATTCCGTAACGTAATCCTCTATCACTGACTGTAATTTGCTCGGCATCGGCGGCTTCCATAAATTCCAAAAGAATTAAAATGCCTGCAAGGATAATGTCCGCTCTTCCGGGGGAAATTTGTGGCACCGCCAGAATTTCTTCGAGAGTTTTGATGCGAAGTTGGTTGAAAATGTTTCGTATGTCGTCGTATGAAAGCGAATAACCCTCAACCCTGTGCGGGTCATAACTTGGCAGCTTTTGATGCAAAGCTGCAAGCGTTGTGGCTGTGCCCGCCACCCCTACAAGTTTTGATTCCTGAACCATTGAGAGATTAACTTTTACAAGCTCTTGTTGGATGAAGGAACGTGCATCGGCGACTTCTAGAGAAGTCGGCGGCGACGTTAGAAGGAAACGTTCTGTGATGCGTACACATCCGATATCAAGGCTTGCTTTCGATACGAGGCGCGATGAAGATCCCGAAACAATTTCTGCGCTTCCTCCGCCAATATCGAGCACGGAAAATATTTTTGATTTTCCGCGAAAACCGGAGATCGCTCCATGAAATGTGTATTCGGCCTCATCATCGCCGGACAATATATCGATTTTGATTCCAGTTTTGTTTTGAATGAAACTGCAGAATTCATCGCTGTTTGCTGCATCGCGCAATGCGCTTGTTCCAACTGCAACGATTTTCTCAGAATGCATTTCATCAGATATAGCACGATAGGCTTGAAGAAATTTCTGTGCTCGGTCGAAGGCTTCGCGATTGATGACTCTGTGTTCATCAACGCCTTTGCCAAGCCGCGCGATTACTTGTTCGTCGTGAATCACCGATATAATTCCGCTTTGATCAATATCGGCGACCAAAAGCAAAATCGTGTTTGTTCCTATGTCAATAACGCTTAGTCTCATAATTTCATTGCCTCTATTGCGAGGCCCTCGTTTTCTCGGACAGTTTCAAGAGTTCAAAACGTGCTTCAAGAAGAGCTTTAGTAACAATTTCTTTATTTTCGCTAACAAAACCGGGCAAGAATTTTTCGCATTTTTCTTGAGAGTCAGGTTGTAGAAATTAATTATGGTTTTTTAAATAACCTTTTACTTTTTAATAAATACGAACGCTACATAGTCAAAAATTTTACCGTTTTTAAGTATTTGCTTTTTCTCGAGATGAAGAGTGTTGTTGGAAGTAAATAGCTTAATATAATCCTGCGCAGAATACTGGTAAGGGTGAAGGGCATCAAAACCGAGAAACTGGAATATCTTTTTAAGTAACCCGTTCCTGTGGCAGTCAATGCTTATGGTTACTTTTCCGCCTGTCGTTGTGTTTTCTACAAGCGCGTCAACTGCAGCTCTTATATCACTTACGTGATTAATCACATTTAAGCAAAATGTATATGTGAATTTTTGTTGTGAGAAATAATCTTCAACGCGGGATTTAACAAAAGTAGTTTTCGGGAAATCCGCTTTACTAAAGTGTGTAAGATTTTCCTCATATTGCTCTAATAAGGGGTCGACTGCAGTAATATCAGCGCCATCGAAAGCAATAAAGATTCCAACAGGACCACATCCTGCATCAAGAATTCTTTCGTTCTTTATTTCTTCATAATTGAGTTCGAGTTTGCTCAGATAAGACAACCAATATTCTTTTTTCTTTTGGTAGTATTCTTTTTTTTGTTTTTTAAGATACCTTTTCCACCATCTGATTTCAAGAAACTGTGCGACTTTCCATTTTATATTCCGCATTGTTTACCTGTTGGTTATTACGCTTCGCTTTTTTCTTGTTTGGTCTTTGGTTATTTCATGCGAAGTGAGAGGTAATGTCTAAAGAAAATATTTCGTGGTTCAAGCGCAGTCGATGTCAATAACGCTTAGTCTCATAATTTCATTGCCGCAATTCCAAGCCACTCGTTTTCTCGTAAGACTTCGAGTAATGTATAGCGGCAATCAAGCAGTTTGTTTGTGATAAGGGCCTCATCTTCGGTAACAAAACCGGAAATCAGAAGAACTCCTTTATTTTTGAGCTTTGTTGTTATTTCGCCAAGCAGCGAGAGAATAATTGTACGCGTGATGTTGGCAAGAATAAGATCGAAGGTATTTTCCGCGATTGTTTCAACCGAGCCAAGTTTGATTTTCACCATGTTTCCCACATGGTTAAGCCTGACATTCTCTTGAGCATTTTGAAATGACCAATCATCAGTATCAATCCCAACTGCAGAATGTGCGCCTAACTTGACAGCCGCAATACTGAGAACACCGGTGCCTGTTCCTACATCGAGAACACGCACATGCGAGACACAATGATGTTCTAACAGTTGAAGCATAATGCGTGTCGTCTCATGATATCCCGTTCCGAACGACATTTTCGGATCTATAATAAGATGAATTTTTCTATCGTTCGCCGGCGCTTTATTCCACGATGGCTCAATGATAATTCGTTCTGTTGCATGAATCGGTTGAATTGTCTTTTCCCACTGAGCGTTCCAATTTTGGTTTTGAATTTCGCTGATGCTTGCAATCGGATATTCTTCATTCGTGAACCGAGTGATTGCAGATTCAATTTCGTTTCGCAGCGAATCGTTCCAGAGCGACTTCGCGATATACGCATGGACACCATCGGAGTCTTCAAAAAATCCGGCGATTTGAAAATTTTGCATTGCAGCAATTATTATTTCACGAAGCGATTCATCGGGAGGGATGGAGAGAAAAATATCGAGGTACATCTCGTTCATTTTTGCTACGGCTAATCTTACGGCTCGGTCTGAATGTGTATCCGCTTTGCTATAAGTTCGTCAACAATGGTGGAATTCATGCTGAGCCAGAAAATCTGATCCTGATAATTTTCCTGCATGCGTCTGTCCGCTTTGTTGTAACGAACGTTGAGTGTGTAGATAAGCCACACGAGCGCAACGGGAAGGATGTGCTCGATGAATACGTGCCCTGTGGTTGCGATTTTCACCGCCACGAGTGTCAAACCGACAACGCCGAACCAAAACGATGTTCGCCGAATGCTGATCATTACATGATAAATCATTCCGAAGAAGAAAATTTTATCGTGGACTGTGACAGGAATATAGTGGTTCAAAATGTAAAAATATAAACGGCGGGCTTCATCGTCGCTCATTGCGGGCGCATCTTTCACTCTTCGTGATCTTTCAAGAATGAACTGGCTCGGTTGATTTGTGAGAAATGCTTTTCTCTTTTTGGGGCTTTCTTTCGCGTACATTGTCAGCCCGGCGATCATTGCGCCGATGAGAAATGTGGGAAGCCCTATTTCCCGCTCATCAAATGGGAAAAATGGGAGTGTGAAAGCGGCAATGAAAACGTACGAGGCAAACATAAAGTAGAAGCCCGGCGCGAGGATACGGATAAATTCGTACAATCCAAACTGCGCAAGTGAATTTTCTTTCATTGCGTCTTTCCTTTCTTACAGTGCAATTTAAAGAGGATGTGCGTTCTGCGAGTAAACGACGTACGTTATTACTTTACCGACAGCGTCAAGGCTTTCAGCGCTGCATTTGTCCGGAGTATCTTGCAGTGTGTGCCAGTATGGATATTGAAAATCAATAATGTCAACAGTTGGAATTCCGCCTTCGTTCAGCGGAATGTGATCGTCGAAGATTTGCTCTCCGGGCGAATTGACAAATTGTGAGACGCCTAATTTTTCTGCCGCAGACCAAATTGTTTCGACAACATTCGGCGCGTACGAAAGCGAGTTTTGTTCGATAGGAATTTGGAGATCGTTATCTCCGATCATGTCAAGAAGAATGCCGAAACGCGGGCGATAATTTGGATTGCGTGTGTCAACAAAATGTCGCGTGCCGAGCGAGAATCGGTCCAGGTCTTGCTCCTTTCCGTAATCTTCTCCATCAACTAATAAAATGTCAACGCCAATCGGCGGCGGCGATTGTTTAAATAATCTCGCTATTTCCAACAGCACTGCAACACCGCTGGCGCCATCATTGGCGCCGAGAATCGGTTGCTTTCGTTTTGCCGGATCGCTTTCCATGTCGGCGCGGGGCCGCGTGTCCCAATGTGCGAGAAGAAGAATTCGGTCTGTGGCGGTCGGGTGAAATGAAGCAAAAATATTTGTCAGCGTCAGCAATTCATTATTATAGCCGCGGTAGGTAAATTCCTGACGGTTAACGACATCAGCAGTTTTCGTCAATTCATTCACAAGAAAATCAAGACAGCGTGCATGTCCCGTGGAATTTGGATTCCGCGGGCCGAAATTAGTCTGGTCTTTCAACAACGAAAACGCCGCTGTTCCATCAAAATGAGGAATAGTCACGGTTGATGATTGTTGTGATTGTGGAGATGGTTGTGTGTTCTTATTTTGTTCCCGCTTTGATGAACATGATGAAAGCGTGAACATAATGAGGACAATAGCTGAAATTTTGTTCATGGATTTAAGTTTCTGTAAATTCTCGCAAATTATACGAAAATGGACGGCGAGAAGCAACGGCAAAATTCTTTCCGCCATGCAACTTTTCCCGTCCTTATCCGTTAGTGAACGTAACAACAATATATTACGAGGAGATTCTATGAAAATTTCTGTTACATCATGGATAAAAATTGCCGTATTGATTTTCATCGGCGTTGCGTTTGCTGGTGTGATGGTGATGTACTCGCACTCACGCTTTAACGCTGATGAAATGTTCGGCAGCCACCGTTCTTCTTTCGGCGCATTGTTCGACAGAGGCGCAGAATCGAATCGCCATTTCGAAAAAGACTTTACGGTTTCCAGCGGTGGTACAGTGCATCTTGATTCCGATGCCGGTGATGTTGCTATCGAATCATGGGATAGCAGTGAAGTGAAAGTAACAGTTGATATTTCCGGCAGTGACGAGCGCGTTGATAAATTTGATGTACGGTTTTCTTCGTCAGGCAACGACGTTGAAATTGTTGGACGTTCTAACGAAGAAAAATTCTTCAAATGGAATGTTGGAAATTTTCAAGTGAAATATCACATTCTTGTGCCGAAAAAATTCAACCTCGACGCGACAACTGCAGGCGGTGATATGTCTGCTGACGGAATTTCCGGCGATGTCACGTACCATACCAGCGGTGGAGACGTTAGAGCAACTTCGATTACCGGCAAAACACAACTTTCAACTTCGGGCGGGGATGTAAAAGTGAATGATGTGTACGGCGGCTTGAAAGTAAATACATCCGGCGGAGATATTGTAACCGATGGTGTGAAAGGCAACGTGGATGTGGAAACTTCCGGTGGGTCGGTTCATGTAAGCTCAACGGATGGCAGCGTTCATGCTGAATCTTCCGGCGGCGACATTACCGTAAATCTGAAAGGAGAGAACAAAGGTATTGATGTTGAAACATCGGGCGGCACGGTCGAGTTATATCTTAGCGAATCTGTGAAGGCGACGGTTGATGCTTCGACGAGCGGCGGCAAAGTGCGGTGTGAATTGCCAGTAACGGTACACGGCGATGTGGAAGATGACGAATTGCACGGCACCATTAACGGCGGCGGTGCAACAATTCGCGCACGATCATCAGGCGGCGATGTTAAGATTTTAACAGGAAAAGATAACTAAACATTATTGTACTGTGATGTTAACGCCCCGACAGTGAGTATATCACGTCGGGGCGTTTCATTTTGTGGAATGAGGAAATCAGCGATGGAAATTTGCCATCAATGTTGCGAGGGAATCTTGTACTGCATGATACGGCGAATCTGAACCGATAAAATTTTGCATCATGATAGAAAACGTAAGCGGTTCGTTATCGGCGGTGTGAACATAACCGGCTATTGTACTGACGCCGCTGATCGATCCGGTTTTTGCATGCACATTTTTTTCCGCAGAAGTTCCGCGCATTCTATCGCTCAGCGTTCCGTCCACACCGGCAATGGGGAGCGAGGCGTAGTACAGATCGAAAAGATTCTTCTGATGATACATCGCTGTGAGAAGCTTAATAAAGAGATCAGGCGTCAGCAAGTTATAATGAGAAACGCCGGAGCCGTCCACCATCAAAAACTTTGTCGAGTCAACGCCGAATCCAGCAAGCACGCGTTTCACGACAGAAATTCCATGTTGAGTTGATCCGGGCATTCCATACTGAGACGCACCGATCGTTTTCAATAAGTTTTCCGCAGACAGATTATCGCTCACTTTGTTTAGAAAAACGATCATGGAATCCATCGGTTGTATGTGCGTATAGAGTAATTTTGCATTTGGAGAAACGGAGTCAACAGAAATTGTTCCATCTAATTCAATATTTTGTCGCCGCAGTTCTTCTTTTGCGAGCGTGAGGAAATATAATTCAGGGTTCAAAACGGTAATCAACTCAACGTCGTCGGGTGCTCCAACGGGCATTGTTCCCCGAACAGTAATTGTATTCAAGTGTTCAGCGAACTTCCGTGACACTTCAAGCGTGTTGATTCCTGAGTCATTCATTGTGGCGGTATTTTCGAGCGATACGTACGCAGTTGGCGGATCGATAATGACTGTCGGCGGATCGCCGGCTTTATATCCGGCGTGGACTGTAACTTGAATGCAATTCCTATTGATAGTGAGCGGAGAATTATAAGCCGCGAAGCCGAATGGCTCATCGTCCCACATCCAGCCTGTGCCCCAGTGCTGATTGTCAAAGAAGGAAACATCACCAACAAGATTTCCTTCAATCTCTTTGATGCCGGCATTTTTCACAGAGGTAATCATGTCAGCTAATTCTTTCGTGTTGAAATCAGGATCGCCGTATCCTTTAAAATACAGATTGCCGTGCACGACGCTGTCTTTGTTTTGAAGAGATGTATCGGCAAATACTTGTGTCTTGAACTCATAATCTTTGCCAAGCGTCATAAGCCCCGTTCCGGTTGCCAGCAGTTTCATATTGGATGCAGGACGCAAAAGCAATTTCGCATTGCGTTCATACAAAACTTCGCCGGTTGCCAGCGAAACGATTTTGATTCCGGTTTGACATGGGATGAACAATGAATCCGACAAAATTCGGTCAATATTTTTGCTGAATTTCTGAAGCGGGTTTTGCGGTGCGAAAATAGAATTGTAAGTGGAACAGCCTGAGAACAATAAGAGCAACAGGGCAACCAGTAACCGCTTGTTTCGCATAGTGATCCTTTCTGAATCAGATAATGGTTCGCTAAATGTAGAAAAAAAAATCGCTTGCCACAAGATTTCCTATCATTTTTGATATTGAATTTGCATTTCTTATATTTTGAACATGGAAAATTCAGTAACAATTTTAGGGATTGAAACGTCGTGTGATGAGACATCAGTTGCTCTTATGCGCGGCGGCGTTTTGCTTTCCAATATTGTTTCATCGCAATATATTCATGAACAATATGGCGGTGTTGTGCCAGAGCTTGCTTCACGGGCACATCAAAAACTCATCATTCCTGTTGTACGCGAAGCCTTGCACCGCTCAGGAGTTCATCAGAATGAAATCACTGCCGTCGCTGCTGCGTTCGGCCCCGGGCTGATGGGTTCGCTTCTTGTCGGTGTGAATTTTGGAAAGACATTTGCATTTGGATTGGGCGTTCCGTTTATCGGTGTCAATCATATGGAAGCCCACATTTATTCGAACTTTATTGATGAGCCCAAACCGAATTTTCCGTTGTTGTGCCTCACGGTTTCCGGAGGGCACACACAATTAGTACTGATGCGAAATGATTTTGATTACGTGATTGTTGGAGAGACCCGCGATGATGCTGCCGGCGAAGCGTTTGATAAAGTTGCGAAGATGCTGGGGCTTGGATATCCCGGCGGACCCAAGATTGGTGGTTTAGCAAAGCGCGGGAATCCGAGCGCGATCGATTTTCCACGCTCATTTCTGAATGAAGATCGTTTTGGATTTAGTTTTAGCGGAATTAAAACATCGGTGTTGTATTATTTGCGTGATCGTCATCTTCAAATCGCAGGAAAAACTTTTGATGATGGAGTTCCATTGATGCCGATTGATGATGTGCTGCTTGCAAATATTTGTGCAAGTTTTCAATCTGCCGTGGTTGATGTGCTGGTAACTAAGACAATTGATGCGGCAAAGTATTTTGGAGTGCAGGACGTCGCTGTTGCCGGCGGCGTTTCTGCAAATTCAGCGCTTCGTTCAGCAATGACGAGCGCTGTAAAGAAGGAGTGCCTTCGTTTGTTCATTCCTCAAATTCAATATTGTACAGATAACGGCGCAATGATTGCGGAGGTTGGGTATCGAAAATTTCTGCGCGGAAGCTTTTCTGCCTTCAACTTGAGTGCCGTCGCAAACGCAGACGTGCCGGTTCTTGCAGATAAGGAAGCGCTTTCCCGATGAATCGTATACGGAAAACATTCGAAGGGCTGCGCGCACGCAACGAGAAAGCGCTTGTTCCATACATCACACCGGAATTTCCGGTAGCGGGAATCACAGGCTCGCTGATTACAGCGCTCGGAGAATCTGGTGCAAGCATGATTGAAATTGGAATTCCTTTTTCAGATCCTATTGCCGATGGACCAACGATTCAGCAATCGTCATTTGCATCGATACAAAATGGTGCGACTTTGGAACGCATTCTCGATCAAATAAAAATTATTCGGCAAAAAACAGATATTCCGCTTTTATTAATGGGCTATTTCAATTCGTTCTTTCATTACGGGGAAGAGCGCTTTCTTGATGCCGCTGTGAAGTGCGGAGTTGACGGCCTGATTATTCCCGATCTCTTACCGGAAGAGAGCGACACGTTCCGGAATTTGTGCATGCAGCGCGGAATCAGTAATGTTTTTTTGATTGCACCAACCACGTCCGATGAACGCATGAGATTTATCGACGCGCTGTCGACAGATTTTTCGTATTGCGTTTCCGTAACAGGTGTGACCGGCGCGCGAAATTCCTTTGACGACAGCAAAGCATTAGGTGAGTTCCTTTATAGAGTTAAGCTTAATACAACAAAACCGTTCGTCGTAGGGTTCGGGATTGCGAAGCGAGAACATGTTAGAGCACTGTCGCCGTATGCGGATGGCGTTGTTGTCGGCTCGGCGTTGATTCAACAGATGGCATCATGTTCAACCATCGCGGAATCGGTGGAAGCCGCAGTCAGATTTTTTCGATCGTTGAAGAATTAAGAACAAGTACTAAACGCACGATTATGGATCCGATTGAGAAATGGCGCGAAAAAATAGACAAGGTTGATCGCAAGCTTGTTGAGTTGTTGAATGAGCGCGCGTGCTGTGCTGATGAAATTGGAAAGATAAAAGAAAAATTGGGGATGGAGGCGTATTCCCCAAAGCGTGAAGAAGAAGTTCTTCAAAATGTTTTGAGCGCTAACAGCGGCCCGTTAACCAACGCTGCGCTTCGCCGTTTATTCGAACGCATCATCGATGAATCGCGCAAACTTGAACGAGAGGCAATGCTTGAGCGAAAGAAGAATTTTTCCGATCAATAATTTATTCAAACAGCGGTTGCCTGTGTTATCGTTGAGCGCTGCGCTGGCTTTTTCTCTTTTCACATATTTTTTGTTCTTTGCCCCCAATAGATTTGAAGGACCGCAAAAAATAGTTCCCGTGTATAAGGCGGAACCGTTCAGTTATGTTGTGGATTCTCTTGATGCTCACGGAGTAATTTCTCGTCCATTCTTTTTCAGGCTTGCCGGCAAACTTGTCGGTGCATCCGGTAAAATTAAAGTTGGAAGATATTTTTTTACAAGTGGGAGATCAAATTGGCAAATCCTTCGAAATATTATTGATGGTACATCAGTAGTAAATCCTGCGGTGACAGTGTACGAAGGAATGCGTGCCGCTCAAATTGCACGGTTGCTTCACAAGGAGATCAGCATTGACTCGGCAAAATTTATGAGTTATTTGTCCGACACGTCGCTCATCCGTATTCCGAATTCCGGCGCGATTTCTTTGGAAGGATTTCTCATGCCGGAGACATACGATTTCTATTGGCAAATGGATGAGAAGTCGGCAATTGAAGAAATGGTAAATGAGTTTCGCAAATTCTACGTTGACTCTTTGCAACAGAGAACAAAAGAATTAAGAATGACGATCAATGAAGTAGTAACACTTGCTTCGATTGTTGAAGGTGAGGCAGTGCTCGACTATGAACGTCCTTTGATTGCCGGATTGTATTACAATCGTCTTCGAAGAAGAATGAAGTTGGAAGCGGATCCGACGATTCAATACATCATTAACGGCCCGCGAAGAATTCATTACAATGATTTGAAGATTGAATCGCCGTACAATACCTATCAAAATTATGGGTTGCCGCCAGGACCGATAAATAATCCTGGACGTAAATCAATCCTTGCGGCTTTGTATCCGGAAAGAAATTCCTTCCTCTATTTTGTTGCAGACGGTAGTGGCGGTCATCGGTTTGCAAAAACCTTTGCAGAACATCTCAGAAATGTTCGAGAATACCGTCGGCAAAGGCGTATGGCAGAGGAAAAATAGCGGAAAAAAAATTGAACTTTTTTTCGTTTCCCTCTTGACAAGAGGATAAAAATTCCATATAATGTAAACGTTTACATAGCGAAAAACTCTTAATTTCGCTTTTTTTATCTCCAAAAATGTAAACGCTTACATAACTGCCAACTCACAAAGCAATTTGCACCAAAATCTTAAGCACGGAGAGGTCAGACTTGAATGAAGGTTACGATTAAGGATGTCGCTGAACGTGCAAATGTTTCAATAGCAACTGTCTCAAGAGTTTTCAACAAGAGCGGGTCGGTAACGGACGAAACACGTCACCGTGTTCTGACGATAGCGAGAGATTTGCGCTATACGCCGAATGCGTCAGCTCGAAGTTTGAGCACGAGCAAAACCGACACAGTCGGGTTGTTGCTTCCTGATTTGTACGGTGAGTTCTTTTCTGAAGTCATTCGCGGCGCAGATCAAACGGTGCAGCAACATCATCATCATTTACTCGTTTCAAGTTCGCACAATAATAGAAGCGAAATTGAGGCGGCTCTTCGTGTCATGCGGGGGCGCGTTGACGGTCTAGTGATTATGTCTCCTCACATAGATGCAGCGACACTGAACGCAAACCTTCCAAAGTCACTTCCTGTTGTACTTCTTAACTGCTATGTGAGAGATTCGTCGTTCGATTCTCTTAACATAGATAATTTCGGCGGCGCGAATCAGATGGTGAAGCATTTAATCCAGCATCATCACGCTCGCATTGCAATCATCAAAGGAACAGAACAGAATTACGATGCCGAAGAACGATTAAGCGGCTACCGCACTGCAGTTCGTGAAGCAAATCTTGAGACTTCGCCGGATTTAGAATTTTCCGGCGACTTCACGGAAGAAGCAGGGTTCGAGGCAGCAAAAAAAATATTGCATTTGCAAAATCGGCCGACCGCTATTTTCGCTTCAAATGATTCGATGGCAATCGGCGCGATAAGTGCATTGCGGGAGTCCGGCGTTCATGTACCGGAGGAAATGGCGGTGGCGGGTTTCGATGATATTCCGATTTCAAGATTTATGAAACCGGGCTTAAGCTCGGTTCATGTTCCAATCAGCAATCTCGGTGTGCTGGCGATGGAGCATCTTTTCGCGGCGGTGACAGAGAAAGATAATTACATCAAAAAACAAGATATCATTACAACGGAATTGGTTGTGAGAGAGTCATGCGGAATTCACGAAACAAATAATAATGATGATTAAAAGGAGGTGAGTATCCCGGCGTTACACAAAAACTTTTTTTTGCTGCAGCCGCAGCACTGCAACAAGCAGTAATGTCATCCCACAGTACGGGATAGTAGATGCTGGCAAATAGTCCAATGGCATCTTTCACTCATTAACAAAGGAGTAACGTCATGAAACTTAAACTTACGATGATTACCTGTCTGTTGTTTATGGCATCGTTTACGATGTTTGGACAGATGATCAAGCGCACCGATGCAATCTGGGCACGTGTTGCATCGGGACCAATTACGCTCGATGGTAAATTGAATGAAGCGGATTGGGCAAAAGCAGATTCGATTGTGATAAAGTACGGACAAGACCCTGGCTTACCCGGTTCCGGTTACAATACTGACGGTTGGCCCATAACCCCGAGTGACCCGATCAATGCGACAGTTAAATTTCTTGTCTATGGCGACAGCTTATATATCGCTTTAGTGTGCAACGATAGTTCAATTGGTGGCGGATTGTGGCCCGGACCGGCAAAATGGGATGGGTTGTTAGGAGCTATTCTTGATAAATCCGTTGCGAACAGACCTCTACCCCGAAGAGAAATTTTTTATGGATGGGTTGCTGAACCGTGGGCAGACACCAATACTGCTTTACCCGGTGCGCTTCCGGGGTATTTTGGAGCGTATGGCGGCAGCCGAACTGACACTGTGACTGATCCCAATATGCCACAGTATGGACTGCTGAAAGGACAAGTGTGGAATGCGGTTACTACCGTGAAGGGAAGAACAAATGATGATTCAGTTATTGATACAAGTTGGACTACCGAATTTAAATTCAATCTGAAAGCATTCGGTTATGATCCAACAAATGCCGCCGGAGAAATTGTTGCATGGAATACTTCTATCTATGATGCCGATTGGCAGTGGTTTAAAGGTGCCGATACAGTCAAAAATAGATTTACTATCAACAAGGCATGGGCACAAGGACAGTGGGGAGGCGGAGATTCGTACAATTACTTGAGAGTGTTCATCCGGCCTGATGTAACAACTTCTTCAGGCGCAGCTCCGACGGTAAATGCCGATATGATTATACCGAGTGCTGGAAATTATTCCGCGCCTAAATTCGATGGAACACTGAACGATCCAGTCTGGAGCAATCCAAACGTCGGCACATTGAAATTGAAATACGGTGATAGTGCAATTCGCAATGCTTACCCGCAATCGCTATCGTATACAAGCGGTCAATATCAGCCGCCGGTACACGGTTCAACGCAGCCGATTTTTGATCCCAACGATGCGACGGTAAAATATTTCTATCTGGGAGACACGTTGTACCTCGGCTTCGATGTTCGAGATGGCGTTGTAGAATCTGTGCCGAGTCAGCCGGATCTTTGGGATGGTTTCCGCGTGTCGATAAATGATCGCGGTACACGCAATGGCGATTCGGTTCAGATAACGCGTAACCTGACATTCATTGTTGATTCGGTCGGGAATGCAATGAGGATGGAAGATTTGTCCGGTACCGGATGGGATTCTTTAGGTGCAGCGGTTCAAGTGAAGCTTGCACTTAAGGACGGATCAACTGTTGATACTCTCGGAACAGACGTCGACAGCGGTTACACCGCAGTGATGAAAATCAATCTTCGCAAATTAGGCTATCCAGCAGGCCGCGGTGATGGCGTTGTCTTTTTAGGCGTAACGATGTTTGACGGCGATTTGGTTGGAGATGTGAATCAGGATTGCGCTTCGAGAGTTTGGTTTGCGAGAGAGAGCGGTGGGAAGCAAGCCTCCGCATGGATGTGGATGAATCCGAACACTGTGTTAGCCGTTGGGCAGCAAAATACTGTTGCCCCGTTGCAATTCAAGCTTTATGGCAATTATCCGAATCCGTTCAACCCGTCAACGACAATTAAATTTTCAATGTCGAAGGCGAGCAATGTCAGGCTTGAAGTGTTCGATGTTCTCGGCCGTCTTGTGGCGGTGCAAGATCTTGGTGTTCGCCAAGCGGGAGATCAAGAAGTGGAGTTCAATGGATTGAAACTCGCTTCGGGCGTTTACACATATCGTTTGCGCACGTCGCTAGATCAAATGGCAGTTGGACGCATGGTGTTGTTGAAATGATGTAACTTATCAGCGTGTCCCGAGAATATCGGGACACGCTGATGTATTTTTTCATCATTGCAGTTTCATAGTTCCTAATGACGTGAGAAAGACTATGACGTTTTTTTTACGGTTTCACTTTTCAGAGTTATCACACACAAGCAAAATCGAAAGAGCGGTGCTTTCCAAACGACGGCTGTCTCTTGCTGTTTGTGTTCTTCTTGTCTTATGGTCGGTTTCAGTTTTCGGTGGAACAACAGGCAAACTTGCGGGAAGAGTTGTTGATAAAAATAAAGAGCCGCTGCCCGGCGCAAATATTGTTCTCACAGGAACGGCACTTGGCGGTGTTACTGATCCGGACGGTTATTACACAATTCTCAACATTCCTCCCGGCAGCTATGAAGTGCAATTTCGATTTATCGGTTACGCCACGTACGTGGTGAAAAATGTGCAGGTGATCGTTGATAATACCACAAAGATAGACGCGGTATTGCAAGAAGAAGGTGTGACGACTCAGGAAGTTGTTGTGACGGCACAAAAACCCGTTGTTGATGTCAATCTCACGAGCACTGTTGCAACAGTGAGCGATCGGCAGATCAGCGCGCTGCCTGTGCAAGACCTTCAGGATATTGTAAATCTTCAGGCGGGAGTTGTGGACGGGCATTTTCGCGGGGGCAGAGAAGGAGAAGTTCAGTATCAAGTCAATGGGGTTTCAATTAATAATCCATACGACAATGCATCGAGTGTAAAAATTGATCGCTCATTGATTCAGGAAGTTCAGGTCATCACCGGCACCTTTGATGCGGAGTATGGCCAGGCGATGAGCGGTGTGGTGAACACTGTTCTTAAATCGGGAACAGATCATTTTACATGGAATGCGGAAGTTTATGACGGCGATTTTCTTTATAGCAGCGGCGGAAAACGCGGATTGACGTACACATCGCATCCTTTATCCACTCAAAGTTTTCAGGCGAACGTCAGCGGTCCGACAGGTATTCCTCAAACATATTTCTTAGCCAGCGGAAGGCGTTATGTGTTTAATGATTATCTGTACGGCACACAAACATATGTTCCGACTGACACATCTGTTGATCACCCGACGGGCGGCGGAAAGCAAGTTCCTCTCAGCTATTCATACGAATGGTCCGGGCTTGCAAAAATAACGAACAAATCTCTTCCCGGCATTGAGATAAGCTATCAGGCGCTGTTCAATTATTCCGATGCGCGGAACGGAACGTGGCAGTGGAGACTGGAACCCGATGGAATGAGAAAACAAAAGACTACGTCGTACATTCAAGGATTGGATGTCACGCAGCTGCTTTCAAAGAGCACATATTATACACTGAGTCTGCATCAAAATTATTTTGATTATACCGACTGGGCGTACGACAATTTTTACGATGCACGGTACGATTCTGCAAAGCCGCCTGAAGTGTTGCCGAATTCCGATGCAAATTATCGCGGCGTAGATTTCGGACGCTTTCGCCAGAAGACGAATTCGTATATCGCTCAATTTTCTGTGTTAAGCCAAGTGACGCATGACCATCAAATAAAAATCGGAGGAGAATTTCAATATTCGGATTTGGCATTCGGCACAGCGGGCACACTTGTCTATCTTCAGGAAGCCGGACAGAATGTCTTGAAACGATATGTTGATCTTCCTCCGGATTATCCCGGCGTACAATATTACAAACCGATTTCGGGAGCGGCCTATGCTCAGGATTTGATCGAGTGGAATGATTTAACAATTCGGGCAGGAGTTCGTTTTGAATATTTCGACGCCCGCTCAACAATTCCGAGCGACTTGGCAAATCCGGCGAATGCAATTGCGGGTGCCCCTTCTTCGTATGCCAAACGAACAACACCGAAAATGACGTACGCGCCGCGGCTTGGTGTTTCTTACCCTATCACCACAACATCGGGAATATTTTTCTCCTACGGACATTTCTATCAGCTGCCGCCGCTGAGAGATATTTTCAGCAATGCAAATTATGCCAGGCTTGCACTCATACAGGCGGCTACGTCTGACTACGGAGTGTTGGGCAATCCTGATGTGAAGCCGGAGCGGACGGTGCAATATGAATTCGGATATAAGAACGCGCTCTCCGACGTGTTGGGAATGTCTGCCAACATTTTTTATAAAGACATACGGGATTTGCTCGGCACGGAATTTATTTCCACATACAACGATGCGCGCTATTCGCGTTTGACGAATGTTGATTTTGGAAATGTTTCAGGGTTTACCATTTCACTGACGCAGCGTCGTGTGGGCATTGTCAGCACAACTCTCGATTACACATGGCAAAATGCGATAGGAAATTCGAGCGATCCTGCTGAGACTGCAAATCTTGCTGAAGCGGGAAGAGATGCGCGCCCGCGGCAGGAGCCGTTCAACTGGGACCAACGCCAAACGGTCAATGGAAGTATTACAGTTTCTCAGCCTGAAGATTATTCAATCAGTGTGATACTCCGATATGGAAGCGGGCTTCCGTACACGCCGAATATCGGATCAGGATTTGGTTCGCAAATTGAAACGAATTCCGGGCGCAAGCCGAGCAGCTTTCTTGTTGATCTCCGGGCGGAAAAAGATTTTTCAATTGGCAGTGTCAGCTTTAACGCGTTCTTACGGGTTTTCAACGTATTCGACGCGACGTACTTTAACGGCGATGTGTTTCCAACGACCGGCAGTCCCGATTATTCTGCTACGCCCTTCACTGATAAATTTTTGTTGGCAAATCCATTGCGCTATTATTCGCCGCGAAAGATTGAAATCGGAATTTCGCTGTCTCAACTCGCACCTTTGCAGTAAAGTATTGAGATGGTCTATACCTTATTAAGTGCAGATCATCTTGTTTCAATTGGATGACGAATATGGAAAGTTTCTGTTCCGAAGGATTTTCAAAATGAGAAAATGTCTCTGCATCCTTTTTGCCGCGCTTCTTGTTGGAAACGATTTCCTTTTTTCACAGCAGCAATATTATCCTGTCGTGCCTCCTGACAAGCGGGGAGACTCTCAGAACGAACGCCGCGGAACCCATGACGCCAACAACATTCGCACGGAGTTTTGGAATTACGGAATGGTGGGAAATTATTTCGGCCCCGATGCGGATTTGTCAATATCGCATTCCGCCGAAGTTCCGAAAGGTTCCGGTATGAATTATACCGACGGCATTACTCCGTTCGTTTTGGCAAAAATAAAACAGCGGAACAACACCACTGCCTATATTATGGAAACAGGTTACCGCGAAGGACAAGGAATAAGCGTGAAAAGAAACCGCTTAATGCGATTTGAACCGCGCCCCGGATATTTTCAACCTGATCCTTCGATCAACAAAGGACGTTCCATTGCAATGAGCAACGATCCGCGAACATGGCCTGATTCATGGCCCGACAAAGACACAACATGGAACGGACGATGGAACGGATATTTCGGCACGTCAACCTTATATGCACCGGACCAGGAAAGCTACATGGTGATGGACGATCAATATTACGATGCGTGGGATTTTCAGCCGGATAGCAGAGACGCAACACGGTACGGATTGGGACTGAGAATATCGGTGCGCGGTTTTCAATGGGCAAACCCGCAAGCCGGCAATGTAATTTTCTGGCACTACGATATTGCCAATGAAGGAACCACCGACTATCCAAGCAACGGCGATCCTGAAGACATGATTTTCGGATTGTATATGGATTCCGGTGTCGGAGGTTCTTCTTATAGCCCGTGTGATAATGTCTATGAATCGGACGACGACAACGCCGCGTTTGATCACTCGACCGGATTAAACTTGGTGTACACTTGGGATACTTATGGTCACGGCGTTGACCTCATCAGCAAATGCGACAGAACCGGGTATCTTGGCTATGCCTATCTTGAAACGCCTGGGAAACCATACGATGGAATTGATAATGACGGCGACGGTATTATTGACGAAAGCCGCGGTGTTCCTGATGCAAACGGCAATACCGATCCGGGAACAAAAATTGTCGGGCAGCAAAATATTATGAACTACATTTTATCACATCCCGAAAAATATAATGTTTCAAATTTTGAAGCGTACTACGGTAAAATTCAAAATCGTCCGGCATACAAAGCCGGAGTGTGGTGGACAGGCGATGAAGATATGGATTGGGTTGCCTCGCTGAATGATTTCGGAAAAGATGGAGAACCGAACACGCACGATCCGGGAGAAGGGGACGGGATTCCAACGGAAGGCGAGCAAAATTTTGATAAGACCGATCTTGATGAATCCGACCAAATCGGCTTGACAGGATTCAGGATGTTTAAAATTGCGGACCCTGCACTCGGCGGCGATGGAGGAATCGTGTTTTATAAGAATTCGACAGCCCAGCAGCCGGTGGTCAATCAGTACTATAACGGCGATTACCCGAATTATTTTTATGATTATTTTACAGGGAAAGCCGTTGCTTCGGGAGATCATGGCTCTGGTCCCTTTGATACGTCTTCTCCCCAAAATCTGAATATAGGATTTTTATTTGCCTCAGGTCCTTTTACGCTGAAAGCCGGAACCGAAGAGCGGTTCAGCTTGGCACTGGCGTACGGAAATGATTTGAATGACCTGAGAAACACCGTGAAAGTCGTGCAAACAATTTATGCTGGCAATTATCGTTTTGCTACGCCGCCTCCAACGCCGACTCTTAAGGCGGAAGCAGGCGACGGTTATGTTCAGCTCTACTGGGATGATGTCGCCGAGCATTCAACCGACCCGACGACGAACATTAATGATTTTGAAGGATATAAAATTTACCGTGCAACGGATTATAATTTTAATGATGTCAGTACTGTTATCGGCGCACGCGGCATATCGCAAACGAACAATGGAAATCCCTTAGCCCAATTTGACTTGAAAGATGGAGTGAGCGGATATTCTGCTGTAACCGTCAACGGGTTGGCATACAATCTGGGAAGTGAAACAGGGTTAGTGCATTCGTTCCGTGATACCACAGTGACTAACGGACAGCAGTATTTTTATGCGGTAACTTCGTACGATTTTGGAGCGACGATTATTCAGGGACAAACGGGAGAAGCGTTTACATTTTATCCCGCGGAAAATTCAATGTCGGTAACGCGAACGCTTCTTGGCGGAATTATTCTTCCTAAAAATGTAGTGATGGTTATGCCTGAGCCGAAAGTGTTAGGCTACAATCAAGCGTTGACCTCCGATGTGAAGAAAATATCGGGAGCCGGAACCGGAACAGTTTCGGTGCAGGTTCTCAACTCGTCGCAGGTGCCGGATAATCATCTGATGAAAATTACTTTCAACACCAGTCCGGATAGCGTGCATCCGCTTTCATACAATTTGATTGACAGCACCGATAACAACAAAATACTTTTCAGCACAGGAAATGATTTTGACGGCGCTGGGAAAGGGATTTCGGGGCTTGGAATTCTACCGGTCATAAAGACCATAGCGACATATCAAATAGATACCGCAAATTCCAAATTCACCGCCGGCAGCAAAACGAATGCACAGCTTGCTGTGCAATACATCGGGCTATGGCCTGTTAATTATCGAAGGGCGGGATTCCCCGATGACTTTGATATCATATTTTCAAACAGTATTGTTGATACCGCGCTTCCGCGCAATCCGCTTTTCGGAAAACCGCTTCCCGTGAAGTTCACGATTGTCTTTCACACTTCTGCCGGCGATAAAAAAGCTAAATTTACATTTTCAGATACCAACAATGATTCGACACTGAGCTATACCGGCGCAGCAGGAATTCCTGAAGTCATACAAGTACTGACGGGAGCGGATACAGTTAAACAAAGTCAGCGTGTGACATGGCAAATACAGTTAACAAACGCTTCGAATGCCACCATTAACCCGACAGCCGGAGATGTGTATCAGTTTAAATTGTTAAGACCGTTTGACGCAAACGATGTGTTTGTGTTCAGCACACAAGGCGAAACCATTTCGAGCGAGAAAGCAAAAGAAGCATTCTCCACTCACCCGTATGTTGTGCCGAATCCGTACGTCGGTGCGGCGAGTTTTGAGCCGGCGCCGTTCGGTGTGCAGGGGCGCGGAGACAGAAAAATGGAATTCCGAAATCTCCCGCTAAGCTGCACTATCAGAATTTATACTGTTCGCGGCGAATTGGTCAGAACGCTGAGACAGGATGGTTCGACCAGCGGCTCTGTGGAATGGGATTTACGAACGAAAGATAATCTCGATGTTGCGCCCGGATTATACATTTATCATGTTGATGGCGGTACGACCGGTTCGTACATCGGCAAATTTGCGATCATCAAGTAGATGAGGACTGCAATGATAAAGAGAATGGTTTTCCTTTTTGTTTTCGCAGTGCTCGCAACTGTTCAACTCAACGCTCAAACAAAAACCGGAACAAGCGTCGGCGCATTTTTGTCGATTGAACCGAGTGCACGCATTGCCGGCATGGGGAATGCCGGTGTAACGCTCTACGGCGAACCGGAAGCGGTCTATTATAATCCGGGCAGCATCGGATATTTTGAAGGCGACGCAGTTCAAGCGACGCATTCACTCTGGCTTGCAGACATCACGTACGATTACGGTGTACTTGTGCTTGGTATCGGAGAAGTTGGAAATCTTTATGCGACGCTGACGTCGCTCAATTCAGGAGAAATCAATGTTCGCACAGTCGAACAGCCGCTTGGAACCGGTGAACGATATACTGTTTCTGATGTCGCTTTCGGACTCGGAGTCGGACGCCAAATATCGGATCGGTTTTCAATCGGACTTCAAGTAAACTATATTCAGGAGACGATCTGGCACAGCGCGATGAATGCTTACTCGCTCAGTGTCGGAACGATTTACAGAATTTCACCCGACGGTATGCGATTAGGCGCAAGCATTTCTAATTTTGGAACGCGCGGGCAATTTGACGGCAGAGATTTGCGCATTTTGTACGATCAAAATCCGGCGAAGTACGGAGACAACGGACAACTTCCGGCACAACTGCTTACCGATGCATACCCGCTGCCGGTGATGTTCCGTGTCGGACTCGGAATGCCGATCACTCTGAACGAGGAAAATAAATTTACCGTAGCGGTTGATACGTTTCATCCAAGCGACAATACGGAAAGCCTAAGTTTTGGCGGGGAATATCTTTTTGAAAATACGTTTGCGCTGAGAGCAGGTTATCAAAATCTGTTTCAGCAAGATTCTGAGGTCGGCTTAACATTGGGCGCGGGCATCCGCTATGACATGGTTGGTTATGCGTTCATGTTCGATTATGCGTGGGCAAATCAAGGGAGATTGAAAGATACACACCGCATTGCCGTTGAACTTGTATTTTAGGAGAATTTGTCATTTGAGAGTGAGATGTGAAGAAGTATAAAACCAAGTATGGATATTTTTCAGAAGACGGAAAAGAATATATCATCACTACTCCACGCACGCCGCGGCCATGGATTAATGTTATCAGCAACGGCGATTATGGAATAACTTTTTCCCAAACCGGGAGCGGATATAGTTGGCGAACGCACGCTCAGTTGAACCGTATTACGCGGTGGGAGCAGGACCTGATCAAAGATGAATGGGGAAAGTACATTTATCTCCGAGATGAAAAAGGAAATGTCTGGTCGGCAGGATGGAAGCCGGTGTGCAGAGAACCGGATTTTTATGAATGCCGTCACGGGGTCGGCTATTCCGTCATCACATCAAAAAATTTTGGAATTGAAACTGAGCTTCTGATCTTTCTTCCGAATGATGAACCGGTCGAAATCTGGAAACTTACCGTTCGAAATCATTCCCGAAAATCCCGCACGATAAACCTCTACACTTATTTTGAATGGGCGTTGGGCAGGTCGCCGGATTGGCACCGGGAATTCCACAAGTCGTTTATGGAAACGAAGTATGACCGGAAGACGCATTCGGTTTTTGCAACAAAACGATTGTGGGAAGTGCCGACCGAACGCGGGCACTGGAATACCGATTGGCCATTTACTGCATTTCATTCATCAAGCATTGCTCCGGCATCGTTCGATACGGACAAGGAATCGTTTCTCGGAATGTACGGAAATCAATCACTGCCGGCTGGTGTTTCAAAAAAAATGCTGAACAAAAAAAAAGGCAATTGGCTCGACCCGATCGGCAGTCTTCATTCGGTGATCGCACTTAAGCCGGACGAAGAACGAACAGTGTGCTACACATTAGGCTGCGCAGATTCTCAGGAACAAGCTGACGAACTTGCCTGCCACTACCATTCTGAAACAAACCTTGCAGCAGCGTTTGCGCAAATGCAGGAACGATGGAGTTCCATTCTCGGCACAACAGAGATTTCGACGCCCGACGATGCAATGAATACTTTGGAAAATACTTGGCTGAAATATCAGGCGATCTCTGGCCGTATTTGGGGAAGAAGTGCATATTATCAGATGGGCGGTGCGTACGGATTTCGCGATCAACTGCAAGACAGCCAGATTTGGTTAACGATTGATTCCGGGAAAATAAAATCACAGATACAACTGCATGCGCGGCATCAATTTAAAGACGGAGATGTTTATCACTGGTGGCACCCGTTGACGGAAGAAGGTTTGCGAAATCAGATTTCCGACAATTTGCTCTGGCTGCCGTATGTGGTGAGCGCATATCTTGAGGAAACGGGTGACGATGCAGTTCTCAATGTGAATGAACCGTTTGTTGATGAGTCGAAGCCGGCAACACTCTATGAACATTGCGTGAAAGTAATAGAGAAGGTGCTCACGCGATTCAGTCCGCGCGGACTTCCTTTGATCGGTGCTGGCGATTGGAATGACGGACTCAGCGCCGTTGGATTGGATATGAAAGGTGAATCAATCTGGCTTGGACATTTCTTTTACAAAATTCTACTTGATTTTTCTTCGGTTGCGCGAAGAAAGAATGATTCGGAAAGAGCCGAACGATATTCTCGCTGCGCAAAAGAGTTGAAGAAGAAACTCAACACGCTCGGATGGGATGGAAAATATTATTTTGGCGCAACGAAAGACAACGGCGAAAAAATCGGCAGCGGAAAAAATGCCGAAGGCACAATCTGGTTGAATCCTCAAACATGGGCAGTCATTGCCGGCGTTTCAGATTCGGCGAGATCTGAAAAGGTCATGAATATCGTAGAAGAAAAATTAGAGAAAGAAATCGGGCCTGTGCTATTGTATCCACCGTACAAAACTCCGGATAAATATATCGGTTATTTGACGCGCTACGCGCCGGGAATGCGCGAGAACGGCGGCGTCTATACGCACGCGTCAACGTGGGCGATCATTGCCGAGGCTATTCTTGGAAGAGGAGATGCCGCGTACCGTTTGTATTCCAAGCTTAATCCTATTCTTCGGGGAATGAAACCGGACACTTATTATGCGGAACCGTATGTTACTTCCGGCAACATTGAAGGACCTGAATCCGCTTTTTACGGACGCGGCGGCTGGACGTGGTATTCCGGTTCTGCGGCGTGGTTGTTTAAAGCCGGCTTCGAATGGATTCTCGGCATCAGAGCAATGCGGGATGGTTTGCTGATTGATCCGTGTATTCCGCGGCAGTGGGGTGGATTCAAAGCGAGAAGAATATTTCGCGGTGCAGAATATTCTATCGAAGTCAAGAATCCCAATCATGTTCAGTGCGGTGTAAAGGAATTTTGGGTTGATGGAGAACAGCACGGCATGACAAGAGCACCGAGAGAAAAAATCGTTCCGTCGTTTGAAAAAGGAACCACACACAATATTGTTGTCATTTTAGGCTGAAGGAAATTTTATGAGAGCTATAAATACGATCATTTTCCTTTGCTGTCTTTCTTGCTCAACTGTTTTCGCTCAGTTGCCAAAATCACAGACTTCCTTAACAACTGACGCGTTGCTTGACACGATCCAGCATACGGCGTTTAATTTTTTTTGGAACCAGGCGAATCCCGCCAACGGACTTATTCGTGATAGAGCAAATGTCAACGGAACTTCAAGCGCAGCGTGCAGCATCGCGTCTGTCGGATTTGGCTTGTCGGCAATCTGTATCGGCGTTGATCATGGCTGGGTGAGCAGAACGGCTGCACGAGACCGCGTCTTGACCACGCTGAAAACTTTTTGGTATGGACCGCAGGGCTACAGTACAACAGGAGATATCGGCAACTTTGGTTTGTACTATCATTTTCTTGGCATGAATACAGCGACCAGAGACGGCGACAGCGAGCTTTCCACAATTGATACGGCGCTGCTACTCGCAGGAATCATAGATGCCAGACAATATTTTTCAAGCTCGGATTCAACTGAAACGTTGATCCGCAATCTTGCCGATTCTATTTATTATAGAATGAATTGGAATTTGATGCGTAGCGGCAATCCGGGTATTTATATGGGATGGAAACCGGGGACAGGATTTGCGGGGTACGGGCAATGGATCGGTTACAACGAGGCATCCATAATGTATCTTTTCGCACTCGGTTCGCCGACTCATCCGGTTGATTATACCGCATGGCAAGAATGGACAAGCGGCTATCCCTACGGAAGCCAGTACGGTTACACCTACGTTAATTTTCCTCCGTTGTTCGGGCACCAGTATTCTCAATGCTGGATTGATTACAGGAATATCGCCGACGATTACATGAAGAATCATGACCTGAACTATTTTGAAAACTCCCGGCGGGCAACGCTTGCGCAGCGTGCATACGCGATTGCTAATCCCGGAAGTTTTATCGGCTACAGCGATTCATTATGGGGATTTACAGCAAGTGATACGCCGTACGGTTACAAAGCGCGCGGTGCACCGCCTGCCCAAAATGATGACGGTACAATTTCTCCGACTGCACCGGTCAGTTCGATTGCATTTGCGCCGGAAGTTGTCATTCCAGTGATTTACAAAATGTGGAATACCTACAACTCTCAGTTGTGGACACAATATGGATTCCGCGATGCGTTTAATTTGTCTCTAACTCCGAATTGGTGGGACACCGATGTTATCGGCATAGATCAAGGTCCGATGATTATTATGATTGAAAATTATCGCACTCAAAGAGTGTGGAATCGTTTCATGCAGAATCCGGATGTGCAGCGCGGCTTGCAGGCAGCAAAATTCACAACAATTTCTGACGTGCAACCGGCGAAATCTTTCCCGAAATATTTTTCATTATATCAAAATTATCCGAACCCCTTCAATCCAACGACGCTGATAACATACCAGCTTCCAAAGAAAAGTTTCGTGCGGCTGGAAGTGTATAATTTAATCGGCGCAAAAATCGCAACACTTGTCAATGATACTCAGGAAGCAGGCGTTCATAACGCCGTATTTGCTGCCAGCGCGTATAATCTTGCCAGCGGAATTTATTTCTATAAATTATCTGCAGGAAACTTCATCGCAGTAAAAAAAATGACCTACCTCAAATAGACCATCATGAAAAAAAAACTTGCCTTTTTTTTCGTCGCCCTGCTATTCGTTTCCGCAAATGCGCAACCGAAAGTGCAGGGGAACGCATTTCTCGACTCGCTTGAGCATCGCACATTCAATTTCTTTTGGGAAACGACAAATCCTGACAACGGATTAACGCCAGATCGCTTTCCGACAAAATCGTTTTCAAGCATTGCCGCCGTCGGCTTTGCGTTGACAGCATATCCGATCGGCGTTGAGCGTGGATACATCACACGTGAGCAGGCGATTGAGCGCGTGTTGACCACGCTGCGTTTTTTTTGGACCGCAAAAATGGGAACGGATAAAACCGGTACGACCGGCTATAAAGGATTTTATTATCACTTCCTTAACATGAATTCTGGAGCTCGTTTTAGTGATGTTGAGGTTTCGACGATTGATTCTGCATTGCTCATGTACGGTGTTTTGTTCTGCCAGACATATTTTGATCGGAATACTTCTGAAGAAAAAGAAATTCGCTCCCTTGCCGATTCATTATACCGGCGGATGGACTGGCATTCGATGCAGCGCGATAAGCCGCTCGTCAACATGGGTTGGACGCCGGAAGAAGGTTTCGCTAAATTAAATTGGGAAGGAATGAACGAAGCGGCATTTTTATATATTCTTGCGCTTGGTTCACCAACATTTCCAATTGAAAGCGAAGCGTGGACAGCATGGACGAAGACCTACATTTGGGCTAAATATTACGAAATGGAATTTGTCAGCTTTGGTCCGTTATTCGGCCATCAATTTTCACATTGCTGGATAGATTTTCGCGGCATCTATGACGACTATATGCGAAAGAAAGGAATTGATTATTTCGAAAATTCCCGCCGCGCAACATTGTCGCAGCGTGAATATGCAATTGAAAACCCTCTTCACTATAAAGATTACAGCGATTCGATTTGGGGATTTACTGCGTCCGATGGACCCGGCGACACAACAGTTATTATTGACGGTATCAAAAGAAGATTTCAGGGATACACCGCTCATGGTGTGTCGTTTGATTGGGTGAATGACGACGGTACGATTACACCTGAAGCGCCGGGCGGATCAATTCCTTTTGCGCCAGATGTGTGCATTGCATCGTTGAAAGCAATGAGAGAAAAATATGGCGATCATGTTTGGAGGAAATACGGATTCGTAGATGCGTTCAATCCGACATTTCCGTCGAGTGACGGTTTCGGTTGGTTTGATCATGATTATTTAGGAATTGATCAGGGGCCGATTCTCTTAATGCTCGAAAATTATCGCAGCGGATTTATTTGGGATGTAATGAAGAAAAATCCGTACATCGTTAAGGGGCTTTTCCGCGCCGGATTCTCCGGCGGCTGGCTTGTGGGAAAACAATGAACAGTCATCAAAGAACAATAAACAGCGGCAAGTTACCTAGGGCTAAATTTTATTCTGAAAGTTGGATACTGATTACTGTTTACTATGCACTGTTTTTTTTCACTTCAGCATCATTATCCGCACAAAGCACGCTTCTTGATAATTTTGAATCGCTGAACGGCTGGACACCGATTACTTCCGACGGCGTTACGATGTCAATTGAGAGTGCACAGGGAAAAACCGGGAAAGCAATGGCGATTCATTTTGAGTTTCACGGAGGCTCCGGTTACGCCATTGCCGAGAAAAAGTTTCCGCTCGACCTTCCTGAAAATTATAGATTCACATTTTATTATCGCGGCGAAACTCCGGTCAATAACTTCGAGTTCAAGCTGATTGATTCTGCCGGGAACGTGTACTGGGTTAAGCAATTGAACATTAACTATCCGCAAGAATGGACTAAGAAGGCGATTAGCAAACGCAACATTACCTTTGCGTGGGGACCGGCCGGCGGAGGAATGATTCATAAAGTTGACAAGATACAATTTGTGGTCTCAGCCGGTACTGGCGGTAAAGGAACAATTTATATTGATGAATTTAAAATCCAGAAAATGGAGTCCGATTCTATTCCATCTCCGTTACCGGTTGCTTCGGCATCGTCATTCAGAAAAAATCATAAGCCGGAGTTTGCACTTGATGATAATTCGGGCACGAATTGGGAAAGCGAAGGTTCAATTAAACAGCAATGGCTTCTTCTTGATTGTCAAAGGGTTCGTGAGCTTGGCGGTTTGACAATTGATTGGAATGGAAAAGCGTTTGCTCGTCATTATCAAGTTGAACTTTCTGATGACAAGACAGAATGGACCAAAAGCTATGAGGTATTTAACGGCAACGGCGGCCGCGATTATATTTATCTGCCTGACGCCGAGGCTCGATATATTAGGCTCAATTTTATTGGCGGCAATCACGGAAACGCGTACAGTATTTCGCGCATAGCGATTCGAGGCTTCGATTTTGGTAGTTCGTTAAACGCATTTTACGATTCTGTTGCCCATGATGCACCCGCCGGATTTTATCCGAAATATTTTTCGCACCGGCAATCGTATTGGACGCTCATTGGTACAAGCGGCGACACGAAAGAAGCACTGATGAATGAAGAGGGACAGATTGAAGTTGACAAATCAAGCTTCTCTCTCGAGCCGTTTCTTTATGTGAATGATTCGCTGATAACATGGAACGATGTTGAATTAAGGCAATCACTCGACGGAGAATATTTACCTATTCCAACAGTTGTGTGGAGTCGTAATGGTATTCAACTACGCATCATTGGTTTTGCGGAGGGGAAGGAAGGTGCGTCTGTTCTGATTGCTCGGTATCAGATTAAAAACTTTCGCTCAAAAAAAATGCGAGGGAAATTGTTTGTTGCGATACGCCCGTTTCAAGTGAATCCACCGTGGCAATTCCTTAACAGCGTTGGCGGAGTTGCGGAAATTTCAAACGTTGCTTATCACAGCGGAGTCGTTCGCATCAATAATGATAAAGAAGTAATTCCACTCAGCGCACCAAACGATTTCGGCGCGGCTGAATTTGATGCTGGCGATATCACTGAATATCTTTCTCGCGGAATTGTTCCGAAACAAAAAAATATCGCCGATCATTTTAAACATGCGTCGGCGGCATTAGAGTATCAATTTGATCTTTCGCCGGAAGAGGAAAAGGAATTTGATGTTGCTGTCCCGTTTCACGGCTATTCAGATGGTTTCCACCTTAAAGATGGAGACCATCTGGTTCAGCAGAAGTTTGATGAGACAAAAAATTTCTGGAAAGCCAAAGTCAATTCGTTTGACATTGAGCTTCCCGGTTCTGCTCAGGAAATCATCAACACAGTGAAATCGAATCTTGCGTATATCCTTATCAATCGTGACGGTCCTGCAATTCAACCCGGTTCACGCTCGTATGAACGTTCGTGGATTCGTGATGGTGCGCTGACTTCGACGGCATTGTTGGAATGCGGAGACACGCCTGAAGTACGTCAATTCATTGATTGGTATGCGAAATATATTTACCCGAGCGGAAAAGTTCCGTGTGTTGTTGATACTCGCGGCGCCGATCCAGTTCCTGAAAACGACAGCCACGGAGAATTTATTTATGCCGTTATGCAATATTTTCGTTTTACTCACGACACGACATGGCTCCGCGGAAAATTTCCCGACATAGTGAAAGTTGTCCGCTACATTCAATCTCTTCGTGCTCAACGAATGACAGACAAGTA
>JAJYOI010000101.1 GCA_021796275.1 Bacteroidota bacterium | reverse complement strand
ATGGAAAAATCCGACATTATCGGTTTGAAACACTGCAATTGCATGCGGGCCAGGTGCCCGATCCGACGACGAAATCACGAGCGGTGCCAATCTATCAGACCACGTCGTACAATTTTAATGATGCAGCCCATGCAGCAGCGCTTTTCGGCTTGAAAGAATTCGGCAATATCTACACACGTATCATGAATCCGACAACAGCGGTTTTTGAAGAACGTATTGCCGCTCTTGAAGGAGGTGTTGCCGGGCTTGCGACTTCATCCGGCCAAGCCGCGCAATTTCTTACTGTTTCAACAATTGCTCAGGCGGGAGAAAATATTATTTCGACAAGCAATTTGTATGGTGGAACATACAACCAATTCAAAGTCACTTTTCCACGTCTCGGTATTGGCGTTAACTTTGTGGAAGGTGACAACCCGGAAGATTTCGCAAAAGTAATCAACAAGAAAACAAAGGCGATCTATCTTGAAACAATCGGAAACCCGCGTCTTAACATTCCTGACTTTGATAGCATTGCAAAAGTTGCTCACGACCATGGCATTCCGCTGATCGTTGATAATACGTTCGGGCAAGGCGGATATTTGTTCAGGCCGATTGAACACGGCGCAGACATTGTTACCCATTCTGCAACAAAATGGATTGGCGGGCACGGAACTTCAATCGGCGGTGTGATCGTTGATTCGGGAAAATTCAACTGGGGCAACGGCAACTTTCCGATATTTACGGAGCCGAGTCCCGGATATCATGGATTAAAATTCTGGGAAGTGTTTGGTGCCGGCGGGCCATTTGGTAATATTGCATTCATCATCCGTGCTCGGGTGGAAGGACTTCGTGATTTAGGTCCAGCGCTGAGTCCGTTCAATTCATTTTTGTTTTTGCAGGGACTTGAGACGCTTTCACTTCGCGCCGAGCGGCATAATGAAAATGCTGTGAAAGTTGCGCAATGGCTGGACAAACATCCGCAGGTCGAGTGGGTGTCGTATCCCGGACTTCCAAGCCATCCGTATCATGCGTTAGCAAAAAAATATTTGCGCAGCGGATCGTTCGGCTCAATTCTAAGTTTTGGAATAAAAGGCGGATTGGAAGCGGGGAAAGCATTCATCAATAATGTGAAACTCTCCAGCTTGCTGGCAAACGTCGGCGATGCAAAAACATTGGTCATTCATCCTGCATCCACCACGCATCAGCAGCTTTCTGATAAAGAACAGCAGGATTCCGGCGTAACACCGGAGCTGATTCGTGTTTCAGTCGGCATCGAGCACATTGACGACATTCTTGAAGATTTCGATGAAGCATTGCGTGCAGTGAAAACTGCTGTGGCTGTCTGATTCAATTCTGAACGTGCCGCACCCGCAGTTGCGGATGCGGCGCTTCTTTTTTTGTAAAAGGTATGCTAGTTGACGTAAATAAAAATCCGATTGTTAAAACACAATCCGCCGAGTTGTTTTCTGTTTTGAATCCGCTCGTAATGGACTGCGGAACCACGCTGTCCCCGGTGAGTGTTGCGTATGAAACATATGGCGAATTGAACGCGGCGCGTGACAATGCAGTTCTTGTGTGCCACGCACTCACAGGAAGCGCTCATGCCGCCGGATTTTCTTCGGACGATCCGACTTCTCTGCCGTCTTCTGGATGGAAAAGCACAGGTTGGTGGGAGCCGTTCATTGGCGAAGGAAGAGCGCTTGATACTTCGAAATATTTTGTCATCTCATCAAATTTTCTTGGCGGATGTTACGGCACAACCGGTTCAAGTTCCATTAATCCGAAGACAGGAAAGCCGTACGGGTTAACTTTTCCACAGATGACCGTGCGCGATATGGTGCGCGTGCAAAAAGCGCTGATAGATTTTCTTGGTGTGAAGCAACTGCGAACAATTGTTGGCGGTTCTCTGGGCGGCATGCAGGTGCTTGAATGGGCATTGATGTTTCCGAATCTTATTCGATCAATCATTCCTATTGCCACTGCAAGCCAGCATTCACCGTGGTGCATCGGCCTTAACGATATTGCACGGCAGGCAATCATGAACGATCCTCATTGGCGAAACGGCGACTACTACAATTTTGGTCAGCCGGAAAAAGGGCTTTCCATCGCCCGTCAGATTGCGATGATGTCGTATCGAAGCGATGTTTCTTTTCTTCAACGCTTTCATCGCGATAGATTGAAAACAAATGGAAAAGCGAATGAAGCGCGGTTCGATCCGGCAAATATTTTTCAAGTTGAAAGTTATCTTCATTATCAAGGGAAAAAACTTGTCGAACGGTTCGACGCAAACACGTACCTGTATATCACGTATGCAATGGACTTGCACGACGTTGCATTCGGAAGGGGAGAAGTTAATGAAGTGCTTGCCTCAATTTCTGTTCCATCGTTGAATATCGGAATTGATACGGATGTTTTGTATCCCGCACACGAGCAGAAAGAAATTGCTTCGCATATTCCACACTCGATGTACTGCGAGATAAAAACTCCTTTTGGCCATGACGCATTCCTTATTGAATACGACCAGCTTTCACGATTTGTTAAAGAATTTTTCGCTTCGAATTCATTGTAAGTCCGATGCTCCTTTTGGAATAACTGCCTTCTTTTCCCTCAGATATTGTCACTCCTTTCGTTGAAACTCACGCCGTTTTTTTCTATTTTGTTGAAAGAAAAATTCACATTCATTTTTCCCCTATTCTTATGCCCACACACCTTATCGCCATAGTCGGCCGTCCAAATGTGGGTAAATCCACGTTGTTCAATCGCATCATCGGCGCGCAAAAGGCTATCGTGCACGATGCGCCTGGTGTTACGCGGGACCGCCACTACGCAACAGCAGAATGGGCAGGCAAACAGTTCACGCTCATTGACACGGGCGGCTTCGTTCCCGCCTCAGAAGAAGTTTTTGAAAAAGCAATTCGGGAACAATCGCAGATCGCAATCAGTGAGGCGGACAAAGTGATCTTCATGGTGGATGCTCACGAAGGCGTTACCGGTATTGATAAAGAGATCGCGTACATTCTTCGGAAAGCGAACAAGAAAGTCACCCTTGTTGTTAACAAAGTTGATAATGCGTCGGCTGAACCATCGATTTTAGAATTTCATGAACTTGGGCTTGGTGAACCGATTTCACTTTCCGCGTTGGCAGGAAGAAAGGTTGGAGATTTTCTTGATCTCATCACAGAAGATTTTTCGGCAAACAACGAAGACGACGATAAAGATACGCAGCTTAAACTCGCAGTGATTGGAAAACCGAATGTCGGCAAATCATCGCTGGTGAATGCTTTTATCGGAGAAGAACGCAGCATCGTGACACCGATTGCCGGCACGACGCGCGACCCCGTTGACACAGTGATGAAATATCACGGCGAGGAAATTGTTCTCATTGATACTGCAGGATTGATCAAGAAAAAGCATTTGCGCGATAGTATTGATTTTTATTCCACTGTGCGTACATTACGCAGCATTGAACGCTGCAATGTTGCAATAATTTTGTTTGATGCAAATGAGCCGCTGGAGCAGCAGGATCTGCATGTTGTTGAATCCGCCGTCGAGCGCAATCGCGGTGTCGTTATCGGTGTAAATAAGTGGGACCTTATTGTGAAAGATACAAACACGGCAAAGCGATACGAAGAAACACTTCGTGAACGGCTTCGCAAGTTCGATTATATTCCCATCGTGTTTCTGTCGGCAATCACCAAACAACGGATCGCAAAGCTGTTGGATGTCGCTCAGCATGTCCGCACTGAAATGATGAAGCGCATCAACACCAGTGAATTGAACGATCAGATGCTTGCGGACATTCAACATTATCCGCCATCGACGAAAACGGGGAAAGACATTAAAATAAAATTTATCACGCAGGTAAAAGTGAATCCTCCGGTATTTATTTTTTTTGCAAATGAACCTCAGCTTGTCACCGAAACATATAAACGCTATCTGGAAAATCGCATTCGTGAGCGTTTCGGTTTTTCGGGCGCTCCGATTACACTTTTCTTTAGAAGAAAATCAAAATGAAGCGGCGAATTCTTGTCATCGGCGGATTGGCGGCGGGGCCAAGCGCGGCGAGCAAAGCAAAGCGCGCTTCGCCTGATTCCGATGTCGTTTTGTACGAACAAGGCGAGTTTATTTCGTACGGTATCTGTGAAATCCCTTATTTTGTCAGCAATGAAATTACCGATCCGCAACAGCTTATCGTCTATTCGCCTGATCGGCTATTGAAAGAAAAGGGAGTTGTTGCAAAAACGCGTCATCTTGTAGAGGAAATTGTTCCTTCCAAAAAAGAAACCCACATTCGTAATTTGAACGATGGCACAACGTTCGTAGACAAGTACGACAAATTGATTGTTGCCACCGGTTCAAGACCAAAGCAGCTTTCTATCGAAGGTGCAAATGCACGCAACGTTTTCACTATCAAGTCTCTTGATGGTGCGTATGCGCTGAAGAAATTTCTTGACGAAGAACGTCCGCGTCAGGCGGTGATTATTGGCGCCGGTTTCATTGGAATGGAAATGGCAGATGCGCTTTCGGCGCGCGGTATTAGCGTGGATATTATTCATCGCGGCAAGTTCCCTCTTTCACATCTTGAACTTGACGCAGAAAAAATTGTTGTTGAAGAGCTTGAACATCATCACGTCAGATTTCATCCCGACGAGACGGCAGAATGGTTCGGTGTTGGTGCGAAGGGAAATGTTGTCGCTGTTGGTACAAAGAGCGGCACAATTGAAACCGACCTTGTCATTGTCGCGATCGGCGTTGAACCGAACTCTTCGCTCGCAGAACATGCCGGAATTGAAATCGGAAAATTCGGCGGCGTTTGTGTGAGCGATAAAATGAAAGCGCTCGGTGCGGAAGACATCTATGTCGCGGGCGATTGCTGCGAACTGCGGAATATCATCACACGCAGGCCGATGTATATTTCTTTAGCGACAACCGCGAGTAAAACTGCATGGATTGCGGGCGAGAATGCCGCCGGCGGAAACGCAGTCTTCAAGGGAACAATGCGGGCGATTGGCGTCCGCGTTTTCACAAAAGAAATTGCACACGTTGGATTGAGTGCAACGGAAGCGGCGGAATCGAATTTCGATCCAGTGACGAACACTGTTCGTGTTCCATCAAAAGTTGGAATGATGCCGGGAAGCAAAGAACTGCTCATCACGCTCATCGCAGATAAGCGCTCATCACGATTGCTCGGCGCAAATATTGTCGGCGGAGAAGGCGCGGTGCTTCGCGCGAATGTTTTTGCTGCCGCGATTCGCCACGGTCTGTCCGTTGACGATGTTGCTCAGTTTGATCTCATTTATACTCCGCCGTATGCGCCGCTATGGGATGGCATTCTTATCGCTGCGCAACAAATGAAATCGAAGATGGCGCCAGAGGCGACAAAGAAGCTTCTCCGCCCGAAAGGCGGCGCACAAGCACATTCATAATCACCTGCCGGAGCGATTCCTATGAAAAATCTTACGGTTATACATCACCCGCTTATTCAACGTGATATTACTTTTCTTCGCGACGAGAGGACGCCGAACTATCAATTCCGCCAGACGCTTTCCCGCATTGCGGGAATGATGGCGTTTCAGGTGACGAAAGATTTCAGCGTCACAGAGTTTTCTGTCGAAACTCCGTTGGAAAAAACCGAAGGCTATAAGCTTAAAGAGAACATAATTATCGTGCCGGTATTGCGCGCCGGACTTGGAATGGTAGAAGGTTTTCTCGACGTTCTTCCGGAAGCGCAGGTTGGCCACGTCGGATTGTATCGTAATGAAGAAACATTGCAGCCGGTTGATTATTATTCGAAATTTCCCAAGAAGCTTGCGAAGAGCCTTGTCATTTTAATTGACCCGATGCTTGCGACAGGCGGAAGTGCAACTGCTGCGTTGACATTTCTGAAAAATAAAGGTGCGAAAAATATTCGGGTTGTCTGCCTGGTTGCCGCACCGGAAGGTGTGAAGGTCGTCGCCCGCCATCATCCTGATGTGCCGATTTTCTGTGCGGTGGTCGATCGTGAGCTGAATGAAAAAGGTTATATTCTACCCGGACTCGGCGACGCCGGCGACAGAATTTTTGGAACAGAACCGTGAGACGACTATTACATTAAGCCATACAGAATGTCTAAAACTTTCCACGAAGTTATCAGAGCAATAGTAAAATGAATGATTGGATTATTGAATTGTTGCATTGTTGGATTGTTGGAAAAACTAAGCCCATCAATCTATTTATCCATTCATCTACCAATCCGTTTGTCCGGTTTTTTTCTTTTCGTGTGACAGCAATTCTCATAGCAGCGTTCGTGCTGCCGTCGTTCTGCTTCGCACAAAAAATTCCCAACGACAGCATCCACGAAAAAATTCTTGCCGGTGTTGATCTTACACTTCAGCAAAATTACCCTGCGGCGGAAAAAATGTTCCGCGCGGCAATTGTGCTGGATCCGCGGAACCCTGCCGGTTATGTATATCTTGCCGGGGCGTTGCAGGCTGAATATTCAGACTATGAATCTTCATTCGATGAGAAATTATTCGATTCACTTCTTGAAAAAAGTCAATTGCTGGCGGAAACATATTTAAGTTCAAAAGAAACGCAGGCGTGGGGTTATTATTATGAAGGAACTACGCTTTCTTATCGGGCGTTTTGGAAATCAGAGAACGGGAATGTTGTCGGCGCAATTCTCGACGGGATGAATGCTGCGCGTATGTTCGAACAGTGTTTGAAAATCACGCCTGACTTTTTTGATGCCATGAGCGGACTCGGCACATATTATTACTGGCGAAGCAAGAAAACAGAAATGCTCTCGTGGCTTCCGTTCGTTTCGGATCGGCGTAACGAAGGTATTGAAATGATTTCCAAAACCATCACGCAGGGAACATGCAATAAATATCTTGCCATGAGCAGTTTGATGTGGATTGATTTTGAAGAACAGCGATATCACGACGCGGCTGCGCTTGCTCAGAAAGCGCTTGCGCAGTATCCGGATAACCGTTCATTTTTGTGGGGCTTGATGTCTGCTGACGAGAAATTGAAAGACAGCACGGCGGTCAAAAAAACTGTGCAACGCCTGCTTGCGAGCACACTTTCCGCACCCGTGCGCAATATCTACGCGGAAGTGACATGCCGGCTGAAGCTTGCACAGTTTGCAATGAATGAGCACCGGTATCAGGAAGCGATTGATCAATGCGGAACAATTGAACGCTATGCTTCAGATGAAGGAAAAACGCACAGAGATATTGGCCCGAAATTAAAAGCGGCGCAGCAGATAAAAGCCGATGCGCAAAAAATGGTGTTGCTGAAATAAAAAAATGGTTCAAGCGAAATACAAAAAGAAGCTGGATGATCTTCTCGCCATCTGCCGGAAAAACCTCCGCAGTGTGGACGAGGATTTGATCACGCGCGCATTCGAGTTGAGCCTCGATGCGCACAAGCACGACATCCGCGCTTCCGGAGAGCCATATTTTTACCATCCGTATGAAGTTGCCACGGTTGTTGCAAAAGAAATTGCACTCGACGATGTTTCGGTCGCATGCGCTTTGCTTCACGATGTGGCGGAAGATACCGAGTTCGGCATCAAAGATATCCGGGAAGAATTCGGCGATACGATTGCCGATATTGTTGACGGCGCAACGAAAATTACCGACATCTTCCGGAGCCACGAGATCACGCAGGCGGAAAATTACCGCAAGCTGCTGCTTTCGATGGTGAACGACATCCGCGTCATGATTGTGAAATTTGCAGACCGCCTTCACAACATGCGCACGCTCGAATATCTTCCCGCCGAACGCCAGCAGCGCCTTGCGAAAGAAACGCTCGACATTTATGCGCCGTTTGCGCACCGCTTCGGTCTTGCAAAAATCAAATGGGAACTGGAAGACCTCGCCTTCAAATATCTTCATCGAAAAGAATATGAGGAACTTGCACACGCGATCAAATCGAAGAGGCGGGAACGCGAGCATTATATCCGCAAATTCATCGCGCCGATTGATAATCAACTCAAAGCAAGCAGGTTCAAATTTGAGATTGCCGGCAGACCGAAACACCTCTACAGCATTTACAACAAAATGGTAACCCGCGGGAAACCGCTGGACGAGATTTATGACATGTTTGCCGTGCGCATCATTCTCGATTCGGATGACAACAACGATTGCTTTAACGTGTACGGCATCGTGTCGGAATTTTATAAACCAATTGCAGAGCGTTTCAAAGATTATATTTCCATTCCGAAGAAGAACGGCTATCAGTCCATACACACCACCGTTGTCGGTCCCGGAGGAAAGATGGTCGAAGTTCAGATCCGGACAAAGGCGATGCACGAGATTGCAGAGCGCGGCGTGGCGGCGCACTGGATGTATAAAGAAAATGTTTCGACGATTGATAAAGAACTGGAAAATTGGGTGAACTGGGTGCGGGAAATTTTTGAGCAGCGAAGCGACGAAACTCCGAAGGAATTGTTAGAGAGCTTTAAGCTCAATCTTTATCAGGATGAAATTTACGTCTTCACGCCGAAAGGCGATCTGAAGATTCTTCCGAAAAATGCCACGCCGGTAGATTTCGCGTACGAAATCCATTCAAACATCGGCTCGCAAACGATCGGCGCAAAAGTGAACGGCAGAATCGTTCCGCTGAACACCATTCTCCGCAGCGGCGATCAGGTAGAAATTATTACATCAAAGAAACAGACGCCGAATGCCGACTGGGAAAAATTTGTCGTCACGCACAAGGCGAAATCCCACATCCGCCGGTGGGTCAAAGAAGAACTGCGCAAGCATGTCGATGAAGGGAAAGAGTTATGGGAACGGAAAATCAAGAAGGCAAAGCTGCATATCAATGAAGATGATCTGACGAAATTTCTTCATCAGCAGCGCATTAATAATGCTCAGACGTTCTATATGCAGATCAATCGGCAGGAACTTGATCCTGACACGATGATCGAATTGCTGCTGGAAAAAACAAAACATCCGGGCGGCGAAGAAGTGAAGGAAGAATTACAGCCGACGCTCTTCAAGAAATTCGTGAACACCGCCCGCAGCATGACGAGCGGCATTTCGCTGTTCGGTTCGAGCGATAACTTCATGCACAATTATGCCCGGTGCTGCAATCCGATTCCCGGCGACGATATTGTAGGATTCGTCACCCGCGGAGAAGGCATCAAAATTCACCGCCGCAATTGCCGCAATGTTTTAGCGATGCGGATGAATGACGAAGAACGTCTTGTGGAAGTTGCCTGGCCTGCTGCCTCTGAAGTGGATTTCATTGCCGGCGTGAGAATTTCCGGCAACGATAGGACCGGTTTGTTGAACGACATTACTCATGCGATTTCAACTTTCAACAACACGAACATTCGCAGCGTCAATGTGACGACAAAGGATTCGATGTTCGAGGGCCAGTTCATTTTGTACGTTAAAAACACAGAACATTTGAACGGCATTGTAGATAAGCTGCGAAAGATTAAAGGTATCGTGAAGGCGGAGCGTTTCGAAGAATGAGTGAAAAACGCGTGCTTGGTATTGATTACGGCAGTGTGCGCATCGGCGTAGCGGTGAGCGACCCGCTTCGTATCATTGCTCAAAGTGTCGGGGCATTTCCCAATGATAGCACGGCGGCAAAAACGATTGCCGATGTTGCGCAGCAGTATGATGTCGGGATGATCGTTGTCGGCATGCCGCTCACGCTGAAAGGCGAAAAAGGAATGAAGGCAGAAGAAGTCGAACGCTTCATCGCGAAACTTTCTTCGCTTGTCACGGCAGAAATTGTCCGCTGGGACGAGCGCTTCACGACGCGGCTGGCGCAGCAGACATTGATTGATATGGGGACGACGAAGAAACAGCGCCGCACGCAGAAAGGACGCGTTGACGCAATTGCTTCAGCGTTGATTTTGCAAAGCTTTCTTGATCAAACGAAACACTCGTTAGGATGCTGACTGCCGTGGAAGTTGAAACGGATGTTGACCGGATACATGTGAAACTGCGCGAGATGCTTGAGTGGTCGAAGAAGCACAAAATTCGCGCGGCGCTTTACGCGCTTCTTGTGCTGTTCGCGCTTGAATATCTTTCGCTGCCGAATAACAGCCTGCAAAAATTCCGCAGAACAAATCCTTTCCGCACTGCGTTGATGGAACAGCGCAGTGAGGAAGCGGCATCGCAAGGAAAAACATTAAAGATCAATCAAACATGGGTTCCGCTGGCGCGGATGTCCCCATTTCTTATCCACGCGGTGATTGTTTCAGAAGACGGCACGTTTTACGAACACGACGGCGTTGATTGGTACGAAATGGAAAAATCTATCCAGAAAAATATTGAGAAAGGGAAAGCGGCGCGGGGCGGCAGCACAATTACGCAGCAGTTGGCGAAGAATCTTTTTCTTTCCACATCGAAAAATCCGCTGCGGAAGGTGAAAGAGCTGATCATTGCGCTTCGTATGGAACGCATTCTTTCGAAAAAGAGAATTCTTGAACTCTATTTGAACGTAATCGAATGGGGCAACGGCACGTACGGCGCGGAAGCGGCGGCACGGAAATATTTTGGAAAGCCGGCATCTGATTTGACGCGTGACGAAGCTGTGCGGCTTGCGGCAGTGATTCCGAGCCCGCTGAAACATCAGCCGAATCTGGATTCGCGGTACGTGCAGAGACGTGCAGAGATTATTTCACTACGAATGGCGGCGCGAGGATATTGATATGACACCCGGAGACGTGAGAGAACTGATACAATCGGGAGAAGGAATCGGCATTGAATTCAAGCGCAAGATTTCTTCTCCGGAAAAAATTGCGCGCGAGCTGGTTGCGCTCGCTAATACACAAGGCGGCGTAATCTTGTTCGGTGTCGACGATGACGGAGGAATTTTCGGCGTTGAAAGCGAGAAATCGGAAATTGACCAGATTGATTTTGCCGCGACTCATCTCTGCGATCCGCCGGTCGGTCTCGATATTGATGTCGTTCCGTTCGACAAGAAGGATGTGATTGTTGCATCGGTGGAACAGAGTGCAGAAAAACCGCATTACCTGCTCAGCGGCAACGGCGAAGAAAACAAAGTTTATATCCGCGTAAAAGATCAGACGTTGATTGCAAGCAAGGAAGTGATTAAAGTGCTTCGCGACGAGCGTCCTGATGCGCCTCCGCTGAAGCTCGTCATCGGCAGCAATGAGCGGAAATTGTTTGAATATCTCGACACAAATGAACGCATCACGGTAAAGGAATATTCCGCGCTGATCAACGTTTCTGTGCGTCGCGCGTCGCGCATTCTCACCACGCTTGTGCGGGCAGGGGTGGTGCGCATTCATACGCTTGAGAAGAACGATTATTTCACTCTTTCGTACGATTGAATGACGCGTACGAGATCGAAGAGAGCTATTCCGTACGCAACGGCGACATTAAGCGACTGCTTGTTGCCAAACATCGGAATCTCGATGGCAAGGTCGGCGTGTTCAATGATTTCTTTTGAAACGCCGGTAATCTCGTTTCCCACCACAAGGCAGAGCGGAAATTCCTGCGGCACAACGGTGTAATACGGCTTGCTTTCCGACGTTAATTCCAGCACACAAATCTTTATTCCTTCTGTTTTCAGTTTTTCAATAAGCTCAGCCGGCTGTTTGAAATATTCCCACGGAACGGTCTTCGTTGCGCCGAGCGCGGTTTTTTCAATTTCTTTCCTTGGCGGATGCGGCGTGAAACCGGTGAGAAATAATTTTTCAATCATAGCACCATCGGAGGTGCGGAAGATGGAGCCGACATTGTAGAGGCTGCGGATATTATCCGCCCAGCCGTACATGGGAAACCGCTTGCGCTCCGGAATTTTTTCCAGCGGCGTGCGGCGGGATGCTATTTCATCGTGCGTCAGTTTTCTCATTGCACTTTCCTTCGGATCAGCGGAATCAATGTACGCACTTCGCCGTTAACTGCCAAGCTCGAACGTTGTCTCGAAGAAAAATAATGCCGCAGCGGATTCATGTGCCCTGTCCGGCAATGCCGGCTATCAGGCTTAGCTGAAAGAAATAAAAAATATTCTGCTTCTCCCTGTCAGCCTTTGCGGTTCAAAATATTTTAGCGTATATTTTGTCGAACTTTGACCACGGAATCTATGCAGCATCTCGTTATTGGCATTGCGGGCGGAACCGGTTCCGGAAAGACCACCGTTACGCAAAGAATTCTTAACCGCCTTTCCGTTTCGCAG